>JAGFXG010000240.1 GCA_017860985.1 Deltaproteobacteria bacterium | reverse complement strand
TAGTTCAGGAACATCGCGGTGGCTTATCTGGCCACGTCTGTGGGGATGTCTTCCAGCACCGGCAAATAGTGGTTCTGCGGGAGGATGGGCACATTGAAAGGAACGCCCACTCCCATCAGGATGCTGGATCGATACGCCGGATAGCCGGGGTCGGTCATCAGCACGATATCCCCGGGGTTGACGCGCGCCAGCACAAAGTGATGACAGCCCTCCTTGGAACCGATAAGACCAAGAATCTCATTTTCAGGATTCAGACTGACGCCGTATCGCTCCCCGTACCAACGGGCAATTTCTTTGCGGAAAGCGAGCATCCCCTTTTCCTCATCAGTGGGATAACGATGATTCTGAGGGTCGCGGGCACTGCGGCATAATTCATCAATGACGGAATTCGGAGTGGCTTCCACCGGGTCTCCGATCGCAAGCGATATCACATCCACGCCCGCGGCTCTGGCCTGATTGATTTTTTTCCTCAACTCCATAAATAAATAGGGGGGTATTTTTTTTAATCTCTCCGCAGTCTGCAATGTTCAAACCTCCGATTGATATGATTACAGCGGCAATAAAATGATTTAACCCGCGAAAAAACCATCTTGAAACGTTTCCGGATTCTATGCCTTGCCATGCCCGTATGGAATGATGAAAAGGCGATGAGGGCAAACCCTCTGTTTCCGCCGGGTAAAGGAAACGAGACTACTTATAGGCCTCTTCAAAAAGGAGTCCTTGATAAACCATTTTCACTTTTCCTTCAAGGTAAATTTCCTCGAATCGGTCATCACGGCGCGTGAAATACACTCGCAAGATGTCATCGCTTTGCACAGTGACATCTACCGGAGAATCCACAAGACCGCGCCCGGCGGCGGCCAAAACGGAGGCGACAACACCGGTGCCGCAGGCGAGCGTTTCATCTTCCACGCCCCGCTCATAGGTACGGACTTTCATTTTCTGCCGTCCTGTCACACAGGCAAAATTGGCATTCGTGCCCCTCGGCTGGAAAGAGTCATGCCTGCGAATCTGCCGTCCGGTCCCGACCACGGCGCAGGTTTCCAAATCATCTACAAATGAAACGGCGTGCGGCACTCCGGTATCGATAAGATCCAGAAGACACGAACTGCCGTTCAGCATGATTTCCCGGGCGATTTCCAGGGAGGATGGATCAGTAAGACGAACCTTCACGTTGTCGTCAAATACCTCGGCGGTAACAATGCCGGCTTCCGTCTCAATGGACATTTTTGGTCCGGCAATACTGTTGAAATATGCAAAACGGGCCGCGCAGCGGCTGCCGTTGCCGCACATTTCCGCCACACTGCCGTCGGAATTAAAAAATTGCCACTTAAAATCCGCAACATTGGATGGTTCAATCAGAAAAAGGCCGTCTGCACCGACGGATACTTTTCTTTGACAAATCCGGCGCACAAAAACCGGCAGATCAATAATCTGCAATGAGAGATCGCGGTTGTCAATGATGATGAAGTCATTGCCGCTGCCGCTCATTTTATAAAATTCGATGAAACGTGATTCATCAATCTTCATATTTTCACCTGTTGAATATCTGCAAATCTCAACCCGTACAGTTAAAAATTAGCGGGTTTGCAGATGATTTCTCGAATTTTCATATCCAGGAACGAACTGGAATTGGCCGGCTGCAAAACCAGGGCCGTATCGATTCCGGAAGACGATCCTCCTGTGGAGATGATGTTTTCATCCACCCGCACACATCCGGCATCCGCCGCCATGAGAGCGGCTTCTACCGCCACTTTCGTGCCCTGACCGAAAATTCGCAGCGTGTAAGCGATGATTTCATCAACCTGATACGTTCCCAGTTTCCTGCGCACCGAGCGCCCCACTCCGCCAAATGCGTGCGCGGCTGTTACCACCTGCACTCCCATAGCGAGCAGCCGGCGGCGCGTGGTTTCCTTCATCAGCTGCGTGTTGGGCTTTTTAAACCCGTATACAGTAGTGACAGCAACAATTTTTGCGGGATCAATCATTTTAGCCGCCGCAAGCGCGCTTTTACCGGAATAGGTCGGAATAACAATCCTGGATATATCCGGCCGGGCGGCTCTCAGGCAAACGATTTCCAGGGCCCGTCGGGTGTTTACGGCGCCCGGTCTTTCAAAGTAACGGCAACTGCTGTCGATGCAGGCTTGAACAGGTTTCATTTTCCCCTTCATGTCTCCTGAACAATATCCTCCTTGCGGGCAAGCGACCGGGTAACACGCAATACCTCCTCTGTCGAGGTGATGCCTGCCAGCACCTTGTGAATGCCATCCTGCTGCAGCGTTATCATGCCCTGTTTGACGGCCAGTTCATTGATCTGATTGGCATCCGATGTTTTCAGGACCATTCTTTTGATATCATCGTCCACGACCATAATTTCAAAAATTGCCGTTCGGCCGCGGAATCCGGTATGCATGCAAAGATTGCAGCCTTTCTTGCGATAGAAGGTGTTGTTCTCCAATACCAATGCAGTAAGTCCCAGATTGGCCAGGGTTTCTTTATCAGGCGTGTAGACTTCCTTGCAATGCGGACAAAGCACGCGGACAAGGCGCTGGGCAATGATCGCCACAACGGAAGATGTCACCAGAAACGGCTCAATCCCCATGTCAATCAGGCGCGTTACGGCACTGGCCGCGTCATTGGTGTGAAGCGTCGAAAAGACCAGGTGGCCGGTCAGCGATGACTGGATAGCGATTTCCGCGGTTTCCCGGTCGCGGATTTCACCGACCAGGATGACATCCGGATCCTGACGCACAATGGAACGGAGGCCGGCAGCAAAGGTCAGATCAATTTTTGGATTGACCTGAATCTGCCCCACACCGTCCATCTGATATTCAATTGGGTCTTCAATGGTAATGATGTTGATTTCCGGACGATTGATGGTGGAAAGCGCCGCATATAAAGTGGTAGTCTTGCCGCTGCCGGTAGGCCCCGTCACCAGGATAATCCCGTAAGGTGATTTGATCAGCCTGTCCAGCAGTTTGATTCGCTCGTCATGCATGCCCAGATCCGAGAGCATCAGGATATTGCCCGATTTGTCTAAAAGACGCAGCACCACCCTTTCACCGAAAGCCGTGGGGATCACGGATACGCGCACGTCCACCAGACGGTCAGCAATCTTCAGTTCAATCCGGCCGTCCTGAGGGAGACGCTTTTCAGCGATGTTGAGTTTGGCCATAATCTTCAGGCGGGACGTGAGCGGTGACTGAATCCGTCGCGGCAGGTTCAGGATGTCATAGAGAATCCCGTCAATCCGGTAGCGAATTTTTAACGTTCCGGAATAGGGTTCAACGTGAATGTCACTGGCGCGGTCTTTAATGGCGCCGGAAACCAGCAGGTTGACCAGTTTGATGATCGGGGCGTCGCTGGTTTCATCTAGCAGGTCTGCTGTTTCATTGATTTCCGATATCAGATCGTCCGCCGTCTCTTCGCTTATTTCTTCAAAGTAATCTTTGGCTGAAGAGCGGCTCATGTCGTAGGCCAGATTAATGGCGGCGTTGATTGCGTCCTGTGAAGCAAGGACAACCGGCATGTCCTGCATCTGCAAAAGCAGTCGCAAATCGTCGGCTGGCTGAAAATTCACGGG
>JAGFXG010000239.1 GCA_017860985.1 Deltaproteobacteria bacterium | reverse complement strand
ACAGAATAGAGGTATTACATATGCATATCTTGCGTCAAAAGATTCATTCCGGAGCATCCGGCAAAGAGGTTCCTTGCTGGCAGGTTTTATTCTCGCCAGAATGCCGGCATCAGAAGAAACAGGATGGTGGAAATCTCGAGGTGTCCCAGAAGCACTGAACAGGGATTTTTCCTTAAGGTATTCCTTGTTCCTGACCCGGGCGATTTTTACAACGCGGGGATTGAGGCTGCCTGTCTAAACGGCAGCTCATTCAGTTTTTCAGATCATACTTCTTGAGCTTATACCGTAGCATCCTCTCAGACATCCCCAACATTTCCGCGGCCTTGGTTTGATTGTCTGATGCCTTTTCCATGGCATCACTGATTAGATGCTTTTCCAGTTCTTCAAGCGAGTCTCTGAGTGATCCAGAAGATTGCTTCTTTGATGGATATTCAAGGTCATCGCTTTTAAAGGGGATGTCGTTTACGGTGATATATTCGTCCCGGGCGATGACGACGGCCCTCTCCATGATATTGACCAGTTCCCTGACATTGCCCGGATAGTCGTACTTCAAAAGCAGATCACGGGCTTCCGCGGTTATGCCCTTGATGTCTTTTGCGTTTTCTCTGGCAAATTTATCCATGAAATGATCGATCAGCGCGGGCAGGTCTTCTTTCCTGTCTCTCAGCGGCGGGAGCGACATGGTTACCACTTTGAGCCGGTAAAAAAGATCTTCACGGAAGATTCCTTCTTTCACCTGAATGTCCAGATCGCGATTGGTTGCGCTGATGATGCGCACATCCACGGAGATATTGGCATTGCTGCCCAGGCGGGAAATTTCCCTTTCCTGCAGGAACCGTAACAATTTAACCTGAATGGCCGGGCTCAGCTCCCCGATCTCATCAAGGAAGAGCGTGCCGCCGTCCGCTTCTTCAAAACGGCCGATCCGCCGCGAGCTTGCGCCGGTGTAAGATCCCTTCTCATGGCCGAACAATTCACTTTCCAGCAGATTTTCCTGCAGGGCTCCGCAATTCACCACGATGATCGGCTTATGAGCACGCGGGCTTAATTGATGGATCAGTCTCGCCAGAAGTTCCTTGCCGGTTCCGCTTTCACCCTGGATCAGCACGGAAGCCCTGCTGGCCGCGACCCGGCTCGCCATGTTGATCAGTTCCACCATTTGGGCGCTTTTGTAAATGATCTTTTCAGTGGTCACGCCCCGTTTGCCCAGTTCCTGTTTAAGGAGTTCATTTTCCCTGATGAGCCCGCGACGCTCCGTCACCCGGTCCACCAAGATCAGCAATTCGTCCAGCTCCACGGGTTTTGTAATATAGTCGATGGCGCCGACCTTGATGGCTTCCACGGCTGTTTCAATGGTCCCGTAGGCGGTGATGATGACGACGTCGATTTCATGATTGATCTTTTTGACTTCCTTAAGGACCTCCATGCCGTCCATGCCCGGCATTTTGTAATCCAGCAGAATCAAATCAAATTGTTTTTCCGCAGCCATTCTGATACCGGTTTCACCGCTATCGGCTTCCATGACCTGGTGACCTTCTTTGATTAGAAAATCACGAAGCATTTCTCTTTGTGAACGGCCGTCTTCGACGATCAGAATATTCAGTTTCCGCATTGATCATTGCCCTTAAAAGTTTTCAGGTTTTTTCGATGATTTTTTCACGAGGCAGAATGATTTCAAAAGTCGTTCCTGAACCCTTGCGGCTGATGACACGGACATCTCCTCCATGTCCGCGGATAATTTCCATGGCCAGAGGAATTCCCAGCCCCAGACCTTTTTCCTTGGTCGTATATTCCGGGCTGAAGATTTTTTCGATTTCTTCCGCCGTCATGCCGCAGCCTGTGTCGGTGATGCTGACCAGAACATAACTTTTACTTTCTTTTGCCACCGTAATAGAAATCTTGCCCTGATCCGTGATGGATTCCATGGCGTTTTTGATGAAGTTCAAAAATGCCTGCTGGAGTTTATTGATGTCCATGGGAATGATGGCAGGATTTAAATTCCATACTGTTTCTATTGTAATGCCTCGCGATTTAGCTTCTTCAGACATCAAACTGACAATTTTTTGCAGAACTTCAGTGACGGAAAAATCGCTCAGTTCCAGCCGCCTGCTTTTTGAGAAGGAAAGAAATTCTTCAATAATGCCGTTGAGGCGCCGTATTTCATCGCGTATTACACCGGAAAGATTCTGAAATTCCAGGGCCTGTGCTTCGTCGGAAGGAAGAAAATCCCTTTTTAGCCGCTGCGTTGCCATACTGATGGCGTTTAGCGGGTTGCGGATTTCGTGTGCCACGCCGGCGGCCAGCTGCCCCAGTGAGGAAAGGCGTTCGGCTTTTTCCAGGCGGCGCTCCATTTCTATAATGCCGGCCAGGTGGCGATTCTGATCATGAAAGAGAAGCCACATGGACAAAAGGGCGATAACGACCACCAGAAGCATGAAAATAAAAATATTCCTTTGATTTTCAGCAATGATCTTATCCATTGAACCGCGTTCCAACCCGATACGGACAATGCCCTCGGCTTTTTTGTCCAGCGTAAAGGGAGCTGTCACATCAAGAATGCTCTTGCCCTGAACGTCCACTTTTCTGCTGATGATTTTTTTTGTGCCTTTGAGGACCTCCTGCTGATTGACCTGAAGATCGTTTAATCCTTCGGGCAACTGACCGATTTTCCCTAACATTTTCTTCTTGTCATTGAAGATTTGCAGGTAAACCATGCCGTGGCCTTCACCCATTTTACTGATTCCCCGTTCCACGGCAACTTTCATGCTCCAGTATTTAAGGCCTTCTTTATCCAGATTGATCACAATGGTGCCGCTGTTGTCTTTGCGCCTCAGTAAAACAAATCCGATGCCATGAGTTACGCGGATTTTTTCCAGCAACTCGATGGTTTTTGCCTTGCGTCCGTTTACATAAAGATCTTTTTCGTTCAGGACATTGGTATTGAGGGGGTTGCTTTGATATACCGCGTTTCCTTCCCTGTTGAGGATACCCACATACCAGAGACTGTTGTCTGCTGCAAATTGCTGGAGATAGTCATTACTGATTAATTTTTTCTTCCACTGGTCATCGATTTTTTGCCCAAGAGCCGTGATTGCTTCCAAAACCAGTTTTTTTGAATAATCGGATTCTTCCTGCCGTGCTGTTTTGGTCTGAGTCGGGATTTTCCCCGGCGTTGCTACAATGCTTTTCAGATTATCTTCCGTCAGCCGCTGCAAAACGCTTACGGTGGCGAGAGCCTGATCCTGCAGGAATCCGACCAGGTTGTTTTCGCTGCGCCTCAAATCAAGGAATCCCATAACGAGAATCAGGAAAACCAATACCGCCGAAACGATAGCCACGGCCAGCGGCTGCAGAAAACTGCCGTTATACGGACGGCCGCGTCTGACAATGGTTTCTTTTTTTCTAAAAATATTCATAATATTATATATATCCGTGCCTGTTGGGGAGGACTTTTCATTTGCCGGTTATCTTAAGCTATTCACAAAAAATGTCAATGATAATTACCGGAAAAATCGACATTTTTGTCGAAAAGCGGGCAAAGATTGGTGTTTAGTTATCATGCTGTTATTATTGAGATTAATATAT
>JAGFXG010000238.1 GCA_017860985.1 Deltaproteobacteria bacterium | reverse complement strand
TTGCTTTTCAGATTGCCGATGATATTCTCAATGTGGAAGGCGACAGCAGGCTGATGGGCAAGCAAACCGGCAGTGATGTTGCATCGGGCAAAGTCACGTATCCGACGCTGCTGGGGCTCGAGAATGCAAAGGCCAAGCTGGTCGAGCATGTCGAATCGGCCGTTGCCGCCATAGAGACGTTTGATTCGCGCGCGCTGCCGCTCAGGGTTATTGCCCGTTACATCATGGAAAGAAAATCGTAAAGGTTTATTGAAACGAATGAAGCCACTGGAAACCGTTGATTACAGCGTATTGCCGGGCGTCAATTATCCTTCGGACATCCGCAAACTTAATATCGCCGAACTCAAGGTCACCTGGCATCATCCCTGGGGACGGTTGAGCTGACCCTGGCGATCCATTATGTTTTCAACACGCCTGAAGATAAACTGATCTGGGATGTCGGCCATCAGTCCTATGCGCATAAGATTATTACCGGCCGAAAAGGAAAATTTTCCACGTTGCGCCGCCGGGGCGGTATCAGCGGTTTCCCTAAGCGGGACGAGAGCGTCTATGACGCCTTTAATGTCGGTCACAGCGGAACGTCCATCGCGGCGGCTGCGGCTTTTGCCGAAGCGCAGTGCCTGAAGGGAGAGCATAAGAAAGCGATCGCTGTGATCGGCGACGGATCCATGACAACAGGCATGGCTTTTGAGGGACTGAACTGGTCGGGCGATCGCGACAAAGAATTGATTATCATTTTAAACGATAATGAAATGTCCATTTCTCCCAATGTCGGGGCGATGTCATCCTATTTAAACAGGATCATGACAGGCGACCGGGTCACCAAATTCAAAGGGGAACTGAAACATTTTCTCAGAAGCATTCCCGGCATCGGTGAGCAGATTTTCAAGATATCCCGGCAAATCGAAGAATCCGTCAAAACGTTTGTTGTTCCCGGTGCCCTGTTTGAGGAACTTGGTTTCACGTATGTCGGGCCACTGGAAGGCCATCGTCTTGATTATCTGATCAAGAATTTTGAAAACGTCAAAAAGCTGGAAGGACCGGTCCTGGTGCACGTCATCACACAAAAAGGCCGGGGCTACAAATTCGCGGAAGACAATTCGCCAACGTATCACGGCGTCGCGCCGTTTGATGTGGAAACCGGACAAACGATTCCTTCGGTCAGCATGGCCCCTTCCTATACGGAGATTTTCGGGAAAACGCTGATCGATCTGGCCGCGTCTGATTCCCGGATTGTCGCGGTAACGGCCGCTATGTGTGAGGGCACGGGCCTGGATGAATTCCGTAAGAAATATCCCGAACGCTTATACGATGTAGGCATTGCCGAACAGCTTGCGGTCACGTTTGCCGCCGGCCTGTCCATTGAAGGTCTGCTGCCGGTTGTGGCAATCTATTCCACGTTTTTGCAGCGCGCGTACGATCAGATTCTTCACGATGTCTGCCTGCAAAAGCTGCCCGTGATATTTGCCGTTGACCGCGCCGGTATCGTGGGAGAAGACGGGGCGACCCATCAGGGGCTGTTTGATTTCTCGTATCTTCGCAATCTTCCCAACCTTGTTATGATGGCGCCGAAAGACGAAAACGAACTGGGGCACATGCTCAAAACGGCCGTCGCCTGCGGCTCTCCCGTGTCGGTTCGTTACCCGCGCGGCAAAGGCGTTGGCGTGCCTCTTGACGAGGAGCTTTCTGTATTGCCCATAGGCCGCGGCGAGGTGCTGCAGGAAGGAACGGATCTTGCGATTATCGCCGTGGGCTGCACCGTTCATCCGGCGCTGGCCGCGGGCCGAAAACTGGCGGCAGAAGGGTTCGGAGTGAAAGTCATCAATGCCCGGTTTATTAAACCGCTGGATGCAGAGCTGATATTGGCAGCGGCTGCATCTACTCATAAAATAATGACAATCGAAGAAAATGTCCTCGCCGGCGGATTCGGCAGTGCGGTACTGGAGTTGCTTGCCCGGGAAGGAATGACCAGCGTGATGGTCAGAAGATTGGGTATCGGGGATGAATTTGTCGAACACGCGACACAGGCCGAGTTGCGCTCTTTGCATGGTCTTGATGAAGAAGGCATTCTCCGGGCTGCAAAAGAAATGTTGGAACAATCATGTTGATCTTTTTGAAATGTTTTCAGTTGAACCGAAAAGGGTGAAGCAGAAAAGTAAAAACTGAATTAAGTGTTATGCCCTTCGAACCCTTAAATAGATAACTTTTATGAAAAGTCCAGTTCAATCTCACCCGAACATTTTCTAGTCGTGTGCATCAAACATTTATCGATTTTTGGCACTATCTTGTGTTTAATGCCGAGGCAGTCCAACCAACATTCGATCCGATAGATAACGCCGCACTCATACTGATCAATTGCGCCTATTCGTTTCATCCCTTTATAGGCAAAACATTGCCCCGGTGCAAATTCCCAATGCAGCACGTTTTCTTCGGGAAAACTCATGGTGGCATTCATGAAAGGCGGTATGAACAATATTTTCGCCATAGTAAAATAATCTTTGAATTCCTGAAAGCTTTCCATCTTTTCCTTTTGATAGCCGATGGTTTTCTTTGTTCGGTCAATTTCAAAAGGAGCCAATCCCTTAATTGCTGATTTATTGAGTTTGTTGGCCTGCTCAATGCCGAAATTGCTCAGACAGCTGAAAAACCACATGCCGTCATGTGTCATCCAGCACCTGTTCTCCAGACCAATCAATTCTTCTTTTGTGATTTCAGAAAGTGATTTCATTAGATTATCTCCTTCTTAAAAAATCAATAAATTTAATTTAAATTAATTTCTGGCGGTTATTTTTATTTGAAATTAATCTTCCCATAATACAAGGTTTCTCATTTCCAGAACAATAAAGATCAAATCTTTCTACGTGCCCTATCTTCTGATTTTTTAGCGTCAACATGTTTTCATAATAGACAGGACCTTTAAGTAAAAAATCAAGTTCAGCCGGTTTATCAGCGGCCTGATCGCGCAAGTGTGATACACATGCCGCTATTACTCTAATAGGCTGCGCGAAGTCTCTTTTAAATCCAAGCATTCGCGCATAGATAGATGAATAGTGAATACCATTAGTATCCCCGGAAACTCTGCCAAATTTGAAACGATTTTTTGCTTCAAGAAACCATTCCTTGGCAATACACGGATTTTCAATAGGTTCAAGTCTGTGCTGAGTATATGATTGATCGGTGTAACCAAATTTGCCCGGGACAAAATATGTAATGGTATTTTCCCAGACTTTTTCTGTGCCTGCAAATATTTCAGCCTTGAAATCGCATTCAAGCCCTTTGGGAATGATTCTTACGACGGAATTATAACAATCAAGATGCAATTGTTCGTCGGGCTTTATTGGGCGGAACATGAGGATATGATTTCTGGTGTTTAATATTTTAAATTGAGAAAACGGCATCTCCCTCCTGCATAAAATCCGCATTAAATACGGATAAACAAGCGTAAAGGGGTAGAGAATATGCAGATGACGAGTTGGCGGTATGCCACAGATGGTCTGGAATGAGTTTAACTGCTCAGAATTAATCCGATAACCTGATCTGATTACATGAATTTCCGGAACAGCCTCGTCGGGGTTGAATCTGCTTTTCCTCGAGTTAAATGCCTGCAGTAAAGTTAATATATCTGACGGCTTTTTATTAAAATTCAAAATTACATTTTTCATGAATCCCTCATATAAAATTTTTATTCCTGTGATAGAGAACGCCAGGCAGCGCGAGAGAGTTCCTGAACCGCTTTATTAATTTCTGTAACCGCCTTTTCTGACAGATAGAGTTTCGTATATTCCTGACATGGGCCAAGCAATAAGGAGATTACCATATCCCATGCCAGCGGGCGTATTGTCCCAGCCGTCATATGACATTTAAACCATTCCGAAATCCCTTGTTTAAATTTTTTATTCAGAGTTAGTAGTTTATCTTCTGTTTCCACTAAAAATGATGAGTGCCTTT
>JAGFXG010000237.1 GCA_017860985.1 Deltaproteobacteria bacterium | reverse complement strand
CGCATCGCAATACATGTGCGTATGGGGTAATCGGCGCAGTCGGGGACCGCGCCTCACATTAAGGAGTAATAAAAAGGCAGGAATTGCAGTTTCCTGAAAAACGGAGTCGCGTGGCATGCTTTTCGGCACTGGCAAACAGCTGACAGGAAATATGCAGAGTCAAGAACCATGTAAAGCGATTAACATTGAGACCGGGTGGTGCCTCTGAGCAGACAAAATAATTGACATGCTTTCGGAACTGCCCTATATTTTACGCATGAGACCGCAATGTCTTATAAAAAATGATTGAATGGTCGGTGCCTCATAAAGTTGTCTGTGCTGTTATTCACCTTATCGTTTGTTCGGACGGAGGTTTTTTTGATGAGCTGCAAGGACCGTCACCCCTGCTTTCCCTCTTTTTGCTTTCTTTTTTTGTTCTTCATCATATTCCTGCCGATCGGTCTCGCCGGATGCAGCGATAAGAAGGATGGCGCGCATTCCGGAGAAGCTGTTCCGGTCACGGTGATGACGGTCAAACCGCGGGATATTCCCATAGACATTGAATTTATCGGAACAACGGAAAGTTCCCATCAGGTGGAAATCCGCTCCCGCGTTGAGGGGTTTCTGGAAAAGATTACATATGAAGAAGGTGGAAAAGTAAAGGCCGGTCAGACCATGTTTCAGATCGACCAGCGCCCTTTTGAGGCTTCACTACAGCAGGCTATGGGTGTTCTGGCGCAACAACAGGCCAAACTTGTCACCGCCGAAGCGACGCTGAAGCGAGTCCGTCCGCTGGCGGAAAAAAATGCCGTCAGTAAAAAAGATCTTGATGACGCCATCGGTGATGAAAAGACTGCGCGGGCCGCTGTCTTGTCTGCTGAGGGTAGCGTTCAGGACGCCCGCTTGAAGCTGAGCTATGCGACGATCAAGTCCCCTATCGACGGGTTTGCCGGACGTTCAAAAAAGCAGGAAGGAAGCTACGTCTCCACAGGTCAGGAGAGCCTCCTTACTTATGTCGCAAAAATTGATCCCATCTGGATTGATTTTAGTGTTTCGGAAAACGAAAATCTCAAACTGGAAGATCGCACAGCCAGGGGAACGTTCAGAATGCCGAAAGATTCGAACTTTGATGTCGAGGTCAACCTGTCGGACGGATCAGTCTTTCCCTACAAGGGCCGTCTTAATTACGCCGATCCGTCATACAGTTCCGAAACGGGAACCTATCAGGTCCGGGCGGAGATTCGTAACCCCGTCAATTCTCCAAAGGCCCTGCGGCCGGGCCAGTTTGTCCGCGTTCACCTTCAGGGAGGTGTCCGCCCCAACGGTATACTGATTCCCCGAACCGCCGTGACTCAGGGCGCCAAAGGCCATTTCGTTTGGCTGGCGGGAAGTGACGGCAAGGCGGAATTACGGGTTGTTGAAATCGGCGACTGGCAGGAGAATGACGTTTTCATCGATAGCGGCCTGGCAGAAGGCGACCGTGTCATTCTGGATAATCTGATCAAAATGTCTCAGGACGTACCTGTCAGGATCTCCGATGTGCCCGTGTCTGCCGGAGGAAAGGTATCCGGCGTGGATCAGGAATTGCCCGTGTCACCGGCGGATAAATAGGCGGATATTCAAGATGGTCTCTCATTTCTTCATTGATCGTCCCGTTTTTGCCTCCGTGATTTCCATCATCATTGTTATTGCCGGCCTGATGGCCATGAAAAATCTGCCCGTTGCCCAGTATCCGGAAATCTCGCCGCCCGTTGTCACCGTTTCTGCTGCTTATCCCGGCGCCAGCGCCGACGTGATTTCTGAAAACATCGCCGCCCCCATCGAATTACAGGTCAACGGGGCCGATAATATGATCTATATGTCCTCTACGAGTTCCAGCACGGGTATGATGAACCTCAGTATCTTTTTCAACATCGGCACCAATCCCGATCTGGCCCAGGTGGACATCCAGAACCGCGTCAACCAGGCCCTGCCTCAACTTCCCCAGTCGGTCCAGCAGCAGGGTGTTTCGGTCAGCAAGAAATCGGGAAGTTTTCTTATGGTGGTTGGTATCTATTCGCCCAACGACCGTTATGACGAGCAATACGTCGCCAATTATGCAAATCTCTATATTCTGGACGCCATCAAACGCGTTCCCGGTGCCAGTGAGTCTCAGATCATGGGCATGCCCGACTATGCCATGCGCATCTGGTTGAGACCGGACCGGCTCGTTCAGCTCGGCATCACCGCTTCCGACGTGGCCAACGCCATTAAAAACCAGAATCAGCAGTTTGCCGTGGGCAAGATCGGCCAGGCCCCGACAAAGGGCCGTGTGGAACAGACATTTTCTGTTACAACGAAGGGTCGTCTTCTGGAAACGACAGAATTTGAAAACATCATTCTTCGGACGAATAGCGAAGGCGCCGCGATGGTTCGTCTCAAAGATGTGGCCCGGGTGGAACTGGGCGCCAAAGACTATGCTCTGCGCAGCCGCCTGAACGGCAAGCCGACAACGATCATCGCTGTCTATCAGCAGACAGGCGCCAATGCACTGGATGTTTCGAAACAGGTCGAGAAAACCCTGAAAGAACTGAAGGAAAGCTTTCCCGACGGGATCGATTACAGGATTGCCACGGATACGACAAAGTTTGTCCGGGCCTCCATCAAGGAGGTTGTTATCACTTTCTTTGAGGCCTGTCTTCTGGTCATCCTCGTCGTCTTCCTGTTCCTGCAGAGCGCCCGCGCTACGATCATCCCCATTATGGCGGTTCCCGTCTCCATTATCGGAACCTTCGCCGGCATGATGCTCTTCGGGTTTTCCATCAACATGCTGACGCTCTTCGGCATGATTCTGGCCATTGGTATCGTTGTCGATGATGCCATCGTCGTCATTGAAAATGTGGAAAGAAACATGACGGAGTTTAATCTGTCGCCGAAGGAGGCAGCAAAGAAGGCTATGGAAGAGGTTACGGGGCCTGTTGTGGCAATCGTTCTGGTCCTGTGCGCCGTCTTCGTTCCCGTCGCCTTTCTTGGTGGCATCACGGGGCAGCTGTATAAACAGTTCGCCATTACCATCGCCATTTCCGTTGTCTTTTCCGGAATCGTTGCTTTGACTCTATCACCTGCCATGGCAGCCATTCTGCTCAAACCCCATCATGATAAAAAAGGACGATTTTTCAGCCGGTTTGACGCTGCGTTTGCCAGGCTGACGGAAGGTTACATAAGCGGTGTCCGGCTGGTCATAAGGCGTGTCACCGTATCACTTTGTATTTTTGCAGCGGTACTTCTTTGCATTGTCGTCCTGTTCAAACATATTCCCGGCAGTTTCGTTCCCTCGGAAGATCAGGGCTATATAATGAGCGCCATCTTCCTTCCCGACGCGGCCAGCCTGGACCGCACACAGGATCTTAATCAAAAGGCACGTGAAATTTTTGCCGCGCATCCGGCCGTTGCGGATATTGTGGAACTCGACGGCTTCAGCCTCATGGACGGTCAATTAAAAACCAACGCGGGAGCGCAATTCATTGCCCTCAGGGATTATGAAGAACGCAAGGCCAAAAATCTCCAGGCGCAGGCGATTATCAGTAAAACGTCCGGGCAATGCCTGACTTTCCGCGAAGGGGTAGTCGTGCCGTTGAATCCGCC
>JAGFXG010000236.1 GCA_017860985.1 Deltaproteobacteria bacterium | reverse complement strand
ACCAGCATGGAATGGAACGAGGCGTTCAAGGATAAACCTCCTCCCAGCGAGCTGACCTTCCGCCGGAAAAAAGATGCGGTCGAATACTTGATCGACATTGATCTGGGCTTTAAAAATGGAAAGTTTCAGATTCCCAAAGGCCTCATTCAGGGGCAGAATCTGAACCTGATATTAAAATCCCTCCTTTTTCATACAGAGGGAATTGACGACTTCGATAAGCTGAATATTCCCTTTCGGGCTGTCGCTACGGATATTGAAACCGGTGAAGCTGTCATCCTGGGGAAAGGAGAACTGGTGAAAGCGATCCGCGCCAGCATGTCCATTCCCGCCCTTTTTGCCCCTGTTGAAATTGACGGCAAGATGCTGGTGGACGGCGGTATAGCTAATAATATGCCGATCGACATTGCCAGGCAAATGGGTGCGGATGTTGTGATTGCCGTCGATATCAGTACGAAATTGAGTAGTCGCAATCAACTGACATCCTCTATTCAAATCACCGACCAGCTGACGAACATTTTAGTTCAACGCAATACCACTTGGCAAATCAAGACACTGCGCGATGGGGATATCCTGATTACTCCGGACATGGAAAACATCAGCAGCGGTGATTTTTTCAAGGCCATCGAGGCGGTCAGGGTCGGTCGGAAAAAAGCCGAAGAGATGAAGCCGCATCTTGCCCGTTTTACAGCGGCAGATGCTGATTACCTGGCCTATCTGAAAGTCCAAAGGTCCAAAGACAGGGAGATGCCTGTTATTGACCACGTGGAAGTGGTCAATAACACATCACTGCCTACCGGCCTGATTGATGCGCAAATTGATATAAAGCCGGGCACGAAACTCGATTTATCTCAGCTGAAAAGAAATATTGACCGTATCTATGGCATTGATACATTTGAGCGTGTCGATTTCCGTCTGATGAAGAAAGACAACTCTACCGGAATCGTCTTTGAGCCGTTGGAAAAATCATGGGGACCGAATTATTTTCGCTTTGGTCTGGGGCTGGAAGACAGTTTCAAGGGATCGAGCAAATACGCTCTGACGACAAAATTTACGAAAACAGCCATTAATCGTCTGGCAGGTGAGTGGAGCACGGAAGTGCGCATTGGCGAAAACGCCAGGATTCTTACCGAATTTTATCAACCGATTGATGAATCACTCAGTTACTTTGTTGCCGTCAACGCCGGATACCGCATCAGAGATTTCAATGACTACAATGAAGACGGCGATGTCACCACGCAATACCGGGCGCATTCAGTACATGCAGGTCTTGACGTGGGGAGGCAATTCGGCAACTGGGGCGAACTGCGCATGGGCATTAACAGGGAATATGGCAGTGTCAAAGTTCTGGTTGGCGATTACACGGGGACAGCCGAATATTATAACAGGGCAAGCATTTATGCCTCTGCTGCATACAGTACCCTGGATAACTATGTTTTCCCACTGTCCGGCACGGATGCCTATTTGAACTGGAATTACAATTTGAAAATGCTCGGCTCGGACATTGAAGTTCAGGCACTTGCATTCAAGTGGATGACGGCCTTGACCTGGAGGAAATTTACTTTTCTTCCGTCCATCGAAATTAAAACCACCCTGGATAATGACGATATGGAAGTTCAGGACTCGTTTCCCCTTGGCGGGTTTCTCAATTTGTCGGGTTTTGGCGCAAATGAACTTTATGGCCGTCATACCGGGCTGGCCCGTCTTATCGTCTACAGAGAAATCTTTTCTGCCGGGATTGGTGCGCTTACCATGCCGCTGTACATCGGCATGTCTGCGGAGACAGGAAATGTCTGGAATAAAAGAGCGGATATTAATTTCGATTCTTTGATTCTGGCAGGCAGTGTTTTTATCGGAACAAAAACCTTTCTTGGCCCGATTTATCTTGCCTATGGCCAGGCCCAGCGCAGCCATTCGTCAGTTTATCTTTACCTGGGCCAGCGTTTTTAATATATCCCGCATGAATCGGTACATCTGGAAGAAGGGCGGGTTGATCCCAAAAAACACGTTCATAATTCATTGTAATTTTAGTGGGATACAAACATGAAGGATCATTTTCCCGGAATGTAAAGCAATCGGGAACTTTTTGTTGCTTTCATTTGTCTAAACACTAAAATCGTAAAATGCGATGTATTTCGCGAGGGAGGTTTCTTATGAAAAGAGCAGGATTTTGGTTGTTGGCATTTTATACTTTACTGTCCATTTTGTTTGCGCAGCAATCATTTGCGCAGCCGCAAGAGGGGGAGGACAGAACCTTGTCCCCATATTTCTTTGTTAACAGTGACAATCCCGATGCGGATCGTCTGCCATTGAAATCCACAAAAGCGTCAGTCAATATTTCCGGTGTCATTGCGGATGTGCTGGTAACACAGGTTTATAAAAACGACGGCCGTAAACCGCTGGAAGCCGTTTATGTTTTTCCGGCGTCCACACGCGCCGCTGTTTACGGCATGAAAATGACCATCGGGAAGAGGGTCATTGAGGCAAAGATCAAAAAGCGTGATGAAGCGCGCCGGGAGTATGAACAGGCACGGGACGCGGGGAAAAACGCTTCACTTTTGGAACAGAAGCGTCCCAATGTCTTTCAGATGAATGTTGCCAACATCATGCCTGGTGACGAGATCAAGGTAGAGCTCCGCTACACGGAACTGCTTGTTCCGACGGATCACGTCTATGAATTTATATACCCTACTGTCGTGGGCCCGCGCTATTCGAATCAAAAGGCTTCAAACACATCGCAATCCGAACACTGGGTGGAGAACCCCTACCTTCATCAGGGCGAATTGTCCGCAACCGCTTTTGACATAACCGTGGCGATCAACGCCGGAATGCCCATTAAAGATTTATCCTGTTCTTCGCACAGGGTGAAGGCGGCGTATGAGAATCAAACACTGGCAAAAGTCTCTCTTGATAAGGCGGAAGCCCATGGCGGCAACCGTGATTACATCCTGCGCTATCGGCTTGATGGCGATAAGATTCAGACGGGCCTTTTGCTATTACAGGGGGCCCGCGAAAACTTCTTTGTCCTCATGATGCAGCCGCCAAAAAGAATCACAAATGCCGGAATCCCGGGGCGCGAGTATATCTTTATTGTGGATGTGTCAGGGTCAATGCACGGATTTCCGCTCAACATTTCCAAAAAGCTGCTGTCCGATCTGATCGGCAATCTGCGGGCGACTGACAGATTCAATGTTCTGCTCTTTTCCGGTGGTTCCTCCTTAATGGCCGAGGAGTCCCTTCCGGCAACAAGGGAAAACATACAAAGAGCCGTCGATACAATTGAGCGCCAGCAGGGCGGCGGCGGAACGGAACTGCTGCCCGCGCTTCATCGTGCATTATCACTTAAAAAGAAAAACGATTTTTCAAGAACAGTGGTGATTGTTACCGACGGCTATGTTCGGGTCGAAGAAGAAGCATTTGACCTGATCCGAAAAAACCTCAACAACGCCAATATGTTTGCATTTGGCATCGGGTCCAGTGTCAACCGTCATCTCATCGAAGGCTTATGATGTAGAGCCGTTGTCTATTCCTGATGTGCTGGCCGAACGGCCGGTGCTGGTTTTCGGGAAATGGCGCGGCAACGCCGGTGGTACGGTTACAATAAGCGGTGTAGCAGGAGGAGGCAGATATTCAGAGTCGATAAAAGTGGAAAATTATAAAGCATCCAATGACAATGCCGCCCTGAAATACCTCTGGGCCCGTTACCGCATCACTCTGCTTTCTGATTACAACAAACTTCGTAATGATGACAAGCGGGTTAAGGAAATTACCGAACTGGGCCTTAATTATAATCTATTGACCGCTTATACATCCTTTGTCGCTGTTGATAATGAAGTGCGCAATGTGAATGGAAAGTGGACAACGGTAAAGCAGCCGTTGCCTCTGCCCGAAGGTGTTTCGGATTACGCAGTCGGTTCTCCCGGACCTTATCCCGCAGCACCGGTTGCTCAAAGAGGCTGGGGTGTGGGATTGGCGATGAAAAGCCGAACAAGCGAAGATAAACAGGCGGTGCGGGAGGTGGAAGTTTCAGAAAAAAAAGACGAGGCGCAAAAAATCAGCTTTACCGATGTTGTGTCCGAAAAAGGATTGACAAGCGATGAAATATCCGATGGTTTAAAGGCGCAGACGGGTGACATCAAAAAATGCCTGGCCGGTCTCAAAACGACTGGAATGATAAAACTTCGTTTCATCATCAATCCTGACGGTACGGTGAAAAAGGCAGAGATCATTTCCGGTGCCATTGCCAATTCCGGATTCCGGCAGTGCGTGACTGATCGGGTGAAAAAATTGGTTTTCCCGGCAACGAAAAACAAAAAAGAAGTCACCGTGACTCTGTCGATTGTCATTTCATAACGGCGGTGTTCGGGACTGTCCTTAATGTGACACGACGGCGGATGAATCCTGCACAGTGACAAAGCGTAAGCAACGGTCTTTCAGCCGGGGAGGGTGGATGTTACCTCCCCGGCTGAAACTGTTTTACGTCATCTTCCTATGGTAACCCAGCTTATAAAAACCTGAGCCAACTGAAGTGCTTTCGATTTTTCAGGTAAGATCTATCGTGATCATGATCGTAGGCCTCTCTTTCAAAAGAGATATTCCTATAAGCACTCCCTTTGCAGAATAGTCGAATCAACCATTCGAGAAAGTACCATAAATAAAAGAAAATATAGAGCATTTCCTTCATTTGCGCGGTGTGGATGGCCTCATGAATGACTGTTCGGCGATTGATTTTCAGGCCCTTGGGAACAATCAAAACCCCGAACAGGTTGATTGCGTCAATTTTCTTCAGTGGAACAAGCTTTGTGGTTATGATGATCATATTTCTTTGATAACGTTATTGGTCAGGGTTCCAATGTTTTCAATCTCAATGCTTATGACATCACCTGCCTGAAGAAACAACGGCGGCTGGCGGGTGAACCCGACGCCTTCCGGTGTGCCCGTTAAGATGACGGTGCCCGGAAGCAGGGTCATCGCGCAGCTCAGGTTGCTGACAATGGTTCGGATGTTGAAAATCATTTCCGATGTTCTGGCATCCTGAACCGTCCGGTCATTGAGAATGGCACGGATCGCAAGATCGTCCGGATTTTCAATCTCGTCTTTGGTGA
>JAGFXG010000235.1 GCA_017860985.1 Deltaproteobacteria bacterium | reverse complement strand
CTTTTTTTCAACGATGCCGTAGTCCGCGAGCTAGGTTATAACGAAGAGGACCTCCGCGGTTTAAA
Organism: Deltaproteobacteria bacterium; assembly: GCA_017860985.1. Lineage (GTDB taxonomy): Bacteria > Desulfobacterota > Syntrophia > Syntrophales > Smithellaceae > UBA8904. Next base: position 6,885 of record JAGFXG010000235.1, on the reverse strand, counting down.
TTTCCAGAATCTCGTGGATGAAGCCAACGCCCAAAAGATATACAATATTTTCCATCAAGTGTTCCTGACCGGTCAGACCGTCAAAAGTTTCGACTGGGAGATTTTGAAAAAAAACAGAGAAAAATTGGATGCGGAAGCGTCCGTTGCCTTATTGCGTGACGCAAATGGCAAGCCCATTGGTTTTCATGGCGTTGTCCGGGACATTTCTCAGCGCACGCAGGCAAAAAAGGACCTCATCCAAAGTGAGGCAAAGTACCGGACTATTCTTAAAAACATGGAAGAATACTACCTGGAGACAGATCTCAGGGGCAATTTTATCTTCTTCAATGACACGCTTTGCCGGATGCTGGGCTATACCCGTGAAGAACTTCAAAATATAAATTACCGCAAAATCATTCCGAATGAACAGAATCGGTATATCTTCTCGGTATCCAATGAAGTATACCGCACGGGTGAAACAAAAAACATAATCCACCACACCGTCCTGACCAAAGATGGTTCCCTCCGTCACATCGAAAGATCCATCGTGCTGATGCGGTCAGCAACAGGAGAGCCTATCGGCTTCAGCGGGGTCGGGAGGGATGTCACCAAACGACTTGAAGCGGAGCGAATCATTCAGAAAAATGAAAGACACCTGCGCCTGATCACTGATAATATTAGCGACATCATCTGGACAATGGATTTCAATCTGCAATTTACTTATTTAAGCCCCTCTATCCTGCATATCACCGGTTTTACGCCCGAACAGGTCATGAAAATGCCCCTTACGTCCCTGCTGCCTCCGGACACCAACACAATGCTCAAGCAAATGTTGGACGAAGAACTGAATGCAGAACGGTCCAAAGAAGCAAGAGGAGAAACCATTGACCAGAATAAGACCGTGACGTTTGAATTGCAGATCATGCGAAAAACGGGTGAATACTTCTGGGTGGAAAACAGAATAAGTTTCAACCGTGATGAAAACGGCGAACCTTTTGAGATCCTGGGAGTGACGAGGGACATATCCGAACGCAAGAAAGCTGAAGAAGCCCTGAGGGATAGTGAAAAACGCTACCGGATGATTGTGGAAAACATGAGCGATTCCATTGCGACACTGGATTTAAACTTACAATACAAATATCAAAGCCCGTCCATTCAACGCGTTACAGGTTACAGCCTGGAAGAGCTGAAAAATCTCTCCGCCAGAGAAAGATTGACACCGGAATCCAGAGTTATGGTGGAAAAAGTGCTGGCGGAGGCACTGGACTACGACAGCCAGAAGAGACCCCGCCGGTTCGGAACTCAAACGCTGGAGGTGGAAGCCTACCACAAAAACGGCGGAACCGTCTGGCTGGAAATCACCGCCACCTTTACACGGGACGAAAACGGCGAAGTAACGGGAATTCTGATCATAAGCAAGGACATCAGTGAAAGGCGTAAGACGGCACAGGAAAAGGACAAACTGGAAAAACAGCTGGTGCAGGCGCAGAAGATGGAAACCATCGGACGCCTCGCGGGAGGGATAGCGCATGACTTTAACAACATGCTTAGCGTCATCCTGGGCTACGCCGATCTTGCCAAACTGCGGCTGTCCGAGAATCATCCCGTATTGAATGACATTGCCGAAATCAAAAAAGCAGCCATCCGTTCGCGCAACATCACAACACAACTGCTGGCTTTCTCCCGCAAGCAGATCATTTCTCCTAAAGTCATCGACTTGAATGAAATGATTACCCATACGAACAAAGCTCTGGCCAGTCTCATCGGGGAAGATGTTCACCTGACCTGTCATCTGGATGAGAATCTGCGAATGATCAGGATCGATCCGTCGCAGATTGAACAAGTCCTCATGAATCTCGCTGTGAACGCACGTGACGCGATGCCCGGCGGAGGCAGGCTCACCATTGCGACCACAAACATGCGCGCAGATGATTTCTATTGTGGAAAATATGAAGGCTTTACCCCCGGGGACTATGTCTGTCTGTCTGTCAGCGACAACGGCACAGGAATGGATAAAGACATTTTACAGAATATTTTTGAACCTTTTTTCACAAACAAGGAAACCGGCAAAGGAACCGGACTGGGGTTGGCCACGGTTTACGGCATCGTTAAACAAAACAACGGCGTGATCAATGTATACAGTGAACCTGCGCATGGGACAACGTTTAACATCTATTTACCGGCTACGACCATGGAAAAAAATATTCAGGTAGAACAGGTAAAGGAACCGGTCCTGACTGGAAAAGGGAGCATACTGCTTGTGGAAGACGATCCGATGGTTCTAAAAATCACAGAAGGGATGCTGGAATATCTCGGCTATGATGTGATTGTCGCAAATACGCCCATGGAAGCGATAGCAATCTGCGAAAATCCTGCCATATCCATTGATCTTGTGATTTCCGACGTGGTCATGCCGGTTATGAGCGGAAAAGAATTAAGAAACAAACTCGCTGGGATACGACCGGGCATAAAGGTGCTGTTCATGTCCGGCTACCCGGCCAACATCATTGCCCATCACGGCGTACTGGAAGAAGGTGTGCAGTTTATTGAGAAACCCTTCACCCTCGAATCGCTGTCAGCTAAAGTAGCCGATGCAACAGCAGCAGAAGGGGCCTCACAGGATCGTTTGTGAACGTTTGCAGCCAATCACAGAATCAACCGGTTTTTTCAGCCGAAATCATTTTAACGAATCTGTTCTGGATCAGGTAGTTTTTCCCGTCAATTTCCATACGGAAAAAAGCATCACGTGAATTTAAGTCATTATGTTCTCTTTCCTGATAAGCACGATTTCTCCGTGCTCTGTTTCAAGGGGAATATAGTTTCTGTCTTTGGCAAGAAGCTCCGTGATCAGTTCCCCACTCTCATGGAAGGCCGCTATTGCCGATACAAAAAAATATCCGTCCAGACGTGTGTTTTCCGGGAAGAAAACCGTCGCTTTTTTCTTTATGGTTTCTATCTTCAGTTGCATGATATCCCCTGTGATAGTCTTTGCTTAATATTGATATGTAATTCCAGCGGCTAAAACATTGAATTACATAACGGCAAGATAATCGTTCCGCATTTTTTGACTTTTTGAATGCTATTATTATGAAAGGAATTTGTCAAATAGTTTAAGAATAAAGACAAATAAATTAAAAACCCTCACGGAGGGTTAGCGGATCATAAAAAAAGGCAGAGTGTAAACACCTCTGCCTTTTGATTATGATGGATTAAATTTTTCTACTGCTTCAGTTTCCTGCCGACACCTGCCAGCCCCAGAAGGCCCAGACCGAAAAGAAGCATGGTGGATTATAATATCCTCTTGTAGGATCATATGAGCCATAAAGGTTCATCACTTGAACACCGTAAAATCCGTTGGCGTTGGCCGCAGATGTTATAAAAGCGTTAGCACCAGCCGTCAGCATTATAGGATATTGAGCCATTTCACCTTCAAGGCTCCAAATCGCTAATTGCAAATCGTTTGCATTGGCGGCTGTATTTGCTATCAAGCCGGTTGCCCACTGATAATACAAATATGCTGTCGCACTGCTAATCGGATCGGGATTCCCGCCAGAATAGCCTCCGTTATAGGCGCTACCCGTAATTGAGCCGACGTACATGGATACTCCGGGGTTAAAGTATTCGTTTCTTTCCAGACAAAAAGTACTAAACAATACTCCAGTCGAGTCTCCGACTAAATCAACGTTAAAAGACCCACCATTATGGGCACCTCCGATTCCTTGCGTAAGTATAATCTTATCACCAACTGAAACCGGATAGGCGCTTGCCACCGGGCTTATTAATAACAACGCCATTGCAACCATCATCAAACCAACTACTAATTTTTTCATTCTTTTCGCTCCTTTTACGAGGGATTAATCATATATCTTGGCAATTAAAAAGCACAAGTTATGCCATATAATGAACGTTCATACCAAATACGCTATAAGTATTTATAATAACTAATTATTAATAAAAAATAAATCGTTGGTGAACCCCCGCAGACAAATCTCACATACGATAACCGTAAAGAATATCGACAATGAAATGACTGGCAGAAAAGGGGGAAAATATCAATTGGCACCTAACCTATTAAATGTATTACAAATGCTTGCTGTAAATTTTCCCGACAGATCTATGTTCATTTATTGAAATATTTTTTAATAGATTTTGACAACGCGTTAATATAGATAACCACAAACAACTAACGGCGGATGAAACGGGACATGAAAAACGGGAAATCAAAATGGATTTTGGCGGGTATTTGCCTGCTTGTCCTTTTGACATCTATTATTGTTTATATATTTCGCGATGACATCTTGTTTAAGGCCGGCTGCTATATGGCGCCTGTCGGCGATTATCACGCTGACGTTGCCATTTTAGAAGGTACTGAGTTCATCTCAACCGGTCTTATAACGAGCGGGGTGGATCTGTTATCATCAGGTAAAGTCAAGCGCCTGGTTGTCGTTTTACAGAACATTGCCCCGACGGACAGGCCTTATGGCATCAATGGAAACTATAAAGACCTCGTCAGGCAAAAACTTGAAAATCATGGTCTCAAAGAAACGGAATTTAAAGTTATTACAGTTCCTGTAAGAAATCCGATAACGTTGAATGAAGCTAAAGTTGTCCTGCACGGACTCGCCAGAGAAAATGTTAAAAGTGCCATTCTCCTGTCAACGGGCTTTCACACACGTCGGAGCTATCTGGTGTATCAGCATGTGGGCATCCCGCTGCAAATAAAAATCTTCCCTTACGCTTACTTCCCCACATATGACCTTTCCAACTGGCGGGTCAAGTCATCCGGGATTCGTGAATTCGAAGTCGAAGTCACGAAATTATTTTATTATATAATCAGAGGCTATATCCCTTTTAAACTTTCTTATTCAGAGACGCCTGCTGAGTGAACTCAGGTTTTTCTTCAGATACAGCATTATTACTTCAATTGATTCAGCGTTGCTCTTGCTTCATCGGCTCCGGGAAATCCTGGATTGATATTCAGGGCGGCACTGAGTTCCTGTTTTGCCAAATCACGGTTGCCATTTTTATAGTATGCCATCCCCAGATGGTATCTGACCACAGGCTGATTGGGCATTTTTTCGGCAGCTTCCTGCAAATAAGGAATGGCCGTTCCGGGAACGTTTTTCTTGTAGTAAATCCAGCCGAGCGTATCTGAGACATTCGGATCTTCCGGCATCTTTTCTTTTGCTTTTTGCGCAAGGTTCAGAGCAACGTCAATGTTGCCGCCGTGCTGGGCATAGAGAAAAGCAAGATTATTGGCCGCCGGAACAAAATCGGGATTGATCTTTAAAGCCTTTTCATAAAATTCCTGGGCCTGCTTGAAATTGTTTTCTCTTTCATAAATCAATCCCAGCGCCATCAATGGCTGAAGGGCATTCGGCGCCTTTTCAACGGAAACCAGATACTGTTTTTTGGCCTTATCGGCCAGCTGCTGCCTCATATAAAAATCACCCAGTAAGATCTGCAGTGCAGGCAGGTTGGGATTGAGTTCGATGGCTTTTTTCATGTTGTTTTCCGCCGCAACCACATCTTTTTTCATCTCGTAAAGCGAACCCAGCATTCCATAAAAAAGCGGATTTTGGGGTACTGTTTGAATCTGTCGCTGAACTCTTTCCAGGGCTTTGTCCGTATCTTTTTTGCTCAAATAAAAGGAAGTAATCAGTTGAAGTGCGCTCACATTATCAGGCTGCAGAGACAACGCTTTTTCCAGCATGGCCAGCCCTTCATCCTCCTGTTTTTGATACAAAAGAACCCTGCCCGATTGAATATATCCAATTGGATTATTGGGTAAATATTTAATCAATGTGTTATATTCTCTTGCGGCACCTGCCATGTCTTTTTGCAACAAATAGGAATCTCCCAGAAGAAGGCGCGCCTGGATGTTCGATGGATGGTTCTTAAGAACAATGTTTAACTGACTGACGGCTTCTGAAGCATTCCCTTCTTTCAGGTTAATATTCGCCATAACGAGCCTGGGCTGCTCCCACTCCGGATTCAGTTTTATGGCTTCTCCCAGTTCAGTTTTTGTCTGCTGAATATTTCCCTTTCCCGAATGTGCCATAGCCGCAAAAAAATGAGCCTGACCTGATTGAGGGTTGTCCTTTATGTAAGCCTGGAAAAGATTCAGTGCCTGCTCGAATTCATTTTTTATTAAAAAGATTCTCCCCTTCAGAAACAGGCCTTCCTGGCTTTTGGGATTGATTTTCAGAATCTTTTCCGTATATTTCATGCCGTCGTCTAACTTCTTTTCGCCCAGATAAAAATCCGCCAGCCTTGCCAGTACGGCAATGTTTTTTGAATCTTTGCTTTCGGCCTCCTTGAAGGAAGCCTCTGCTTTGTCCTTTTTACCCCAGATCAGATAAAAATTCCCCAGATGAACTCGCAGCGGAGCACTTCCCGGCGATAATTCAACCGCTTTTAAGAAATGTTTTTCCGCCTCATTCATTTTGCCCGTTAACACATAGAAACTTCCCAGCTTCATCGATGCGGCGGCATCTTTCGGAAAATTACGGACTACCTGCAGATATTCCTGCTCGGCAAGATCCTTTTTGCCGGTTCGCGCATAAAATTCAGCAAGGGCAAAACGCGTTTTGTGCTTTTTATCATCAAACTTGACGGCTTCTTTAAGCATCAATCCAGCCTGATTCAAATCCCTGCTTAATTCATAAAGCCTTGATAATTGGAGATAGGCTTCCAGTTTTTTATCACCCTGGGCAGCCTTGAGGCTCTCTTCAATGGCCTTGCCCAGATTGTTTTCTTTCAGATAAATGCTTCCAAGCAGCATATGACCAAGGGATTTTGTCGAGTCAATCTGCAAAATGGCCATAGCCTGCTCACGGGCCTTGTCCGTCTGTCCGGAAAGCAAATACAAAGTCCCCAGATGGTGGCGCGCGTCGATCATTTTAG
>JAGFXG010000024.1 GCA_017860985.1 Deltaproteobacteria bacterium | reverse complement strand
CCCGCATGGTGGCCCAAGGTAGCATGAAGTATTTTTAACGTGATATGCTTTTAAAATATTCAGGCGTTGAGATGCGAGCTGCCCAGAGATTCGGATGATTCCGTAAGGAGATAGGCTATGCTCAAGAAAATCACCTGCCGCTGTATCATTCTGACGGCCATCACGTTTATGCTGGTATCTGACGCCGCTGCTTCCGATATCCCGGCTGCAGTGGAAAAGATGCTTCGGGAGATTCGTCAGGACCAGCCGGTGCCTGCACTTCCCTGGTTAAAACGCTCCAAATCCGTCAATGCGAACTGTGCCTATTATCGTGGCAGCCATAATGGTATTGGGATAACGGTTGAAACGCATCCTGACAGTAACCGCGTGGCCTCCATTCTGCTGCAGATTCCCGGTGGGGATCGGACGAAGCAGATACTTCCCGCCGTCCAGCGTGTTATCGGTCCTCCCCGCTACAGCAGCCCGAAAGAATCCCAGTACGGCTGGGAGTGGCCGAAATACCGTAGTGCGTCGGTTCACTATGCCAGCGGCGGCAAGTCCGGTGAAGGGATTACGATCGTTTCTCTTTTTTACCGGTAATTGAATGGCCGGCTAGGGAAACTCCGGTTGAGCCGGCCGCCGGAAAGCAACCGTTTTGATTGTGAGTCCATGAAACATTTTTTTGACCGTCTATGAACGGATACGATATTAGACATTGCCCGCGTATAAGAAAAGCTGTTTCAATAAAGGAAAAGCAATCAGATGGAAAACGTAAAAGAGAAAAGATGTTCCTCCTGCGGAGAAGTGATGGGGTCTGAGGATGCCTTTTGCAGGCATTGCGGAAGCCGTTTCACGGATGAAACCGGCTCGGGAAAATGCTCTTCCTGCGGAAAACCGATGGAACCTGATGCCGTCTTTTGCACACATTGCGGAAATCGCTCTGAAACAAGAGACGCAGGTAATGCGGATGGAACACCCCTTATCCGAGCGCAGCTTAAAGCGTTGGCTAATGAATTCCTTTCAGTGATTGAGGTGAGCCCGGCCTGGTTTGAATTTTCGTCACAAACAGGAACGCAATCATCTCTTCAGAAGGTCAATGTCCGGTATGACGCTGTTGTTCAGCTGGAGCCGGAAAAAAAGCAGTTGACGTTTTGGGAAAAAATGGTGGAAAGCTCGGTCGGGACGAACGCCGGATTTTTTGGTGAAGTGAAAGTTCAAAAAGGGATCGAGGTTGATAAAAAAATCCACGGTCAGCTTTTATTTGGAGGCAAATACGGTTTCGAGTACGGCAAACTTCGCGAGGTTGTGAAAACCATTGCCGGTGATCAGGGCTGGCAGTTCAAAACGGTTATCTTTAAACCCAAAATGAATGCTGATTCGCGAGGCAGGGATTCCCAAAAGAGCATACCCTTTCAGAAGATTCTGCTGCCGTTGCTCGCTCTTTTAGTTATTGCGGCTCTCGGCACAGCCGGTTATCTCTTCTTTTCAGGTCGGTCAACAACGGGGACTGCACAAACAGAAGTCGGGGGGAGTGATTCGAATCTCGCGGACAATCCTGATGCTGCGGGTAACTCCTATCATGCGGTATCGGCAGGGCCCAGGGGCTTTCAGAGAAGCGGCACCGTTGCAGGCGGCAGACCATTTGTCATAACAGACAAAGATGTCTACAATTACGGTGAAAGAATCAAAGTGTATTATTACAATGCTCCCGGATATTCCAGAGATTGGATATGTGTTGTCCGGGCGGGTTCTTCCCGAACGGCGGCGGGGAACTACAAATATATTCCCAGGGGAGGTCGGGGTGTTCTGAGTTTCAAGTCTCCGCGTCCGGGAAAATATGAGGCCCGGGCCTATTACAGTTATAGCCCTTCTCAATACACGATCTCGGCCCGCCACAGTTTTACTGTGGTGAGTCACCCGTTTAAGTAACGGCGAACCATGCAATGCCGGATGTCACGAAAAATGCATGTTGCAGCAGCAGGTTATGATTCCTGAACTTCCTTTTTACGAATTAACACAAACCATGTTACACAGACAGGTATGAATTAACATTCATTGGAAATGTAATTCACCTGTTTCTCGATCTCTTCGGGGGATAAATTGACGAACTCCACACCCGCTTCATAAGACTCATCCCCGAAGATGGTTTTGATCCATTTTACTCTCCCTATGGCAGTTATCTTGTTGTAAAGATCTTTGAATGTGAAATCGATCTTAAGGAGAGAATCGACCGGCAAAAAATAATTGACCTGAATCTTCGTACCCATCACAGAAACATCCATGCTATGACCCAATACAACTTTCCCTTTAGAATTTGTTTCCCCATCGGAAACGATCGTAATGGTGACCTCGTTATTTTTTTTCAGTCTTTCAATTTTTCTTTTTTCGTTCATATCAATTTGTTCCTGTTTTTACCCTTTGATCATTAGCATGTTCAGCGGCCTGTAAGTAAACCGATTCACCTAACCCTTTTTGGGCTTTCTGGCGACTTTTCCGGTTCCTGTAGCGAACAGGTTGGATAGCTCCTTCTCTTCAATCCAGTATCTTCGACCGACTTTAACGGCTTTAAGTTTTCCCGACCGGACATAACCCCTGACAGTAAACTTGCCGACGCCGATCTTTTCCACAATACCGTCGATGTCATAATATGTCTTTCCTTCGATCTGTATTGTAGCCATAATAAACTCCTTCATTGGTTTTCGATTTCCGGTACTTGTGATCCTGACAGATACCTTTGTTTTAACACGGCAGATCGTTTACCGGTTCACCATGAGTCCAGCAAGGCTTGACATCCATACTGACAACTCTTTCATCTCCCTTGTGATATTCCACCACAAGGGAAAGAAAACAGGGATCATCCTCATCGGCCTCGATACTGAAATCGACCTTGAACGGTTCATCCGGGTACATCCGACTGATCTTCTTTACCCTGTCGTTGAATGCAATGTACGTTTCTTCGGACTGAAACCTTTTGTCCGTTTTTCTCCCATACCGGGTGCTAAATGAAGTCATGTCCATGTATAACTGAATTACCGACATCCTGACCAATTCGTTACTGCTCTTCACTCCATTTAATCGCCAGATTTCCATCGATACCCCCTCTGCTCTCTCCGTATTTATTGTTATATTCCCTTTCCGCTTGCGCTAACCTTTTTCTGGCCAGTTCCAGATTGCCTTGCCATTCTCTGATCATCTCCCTGTTGCTTTCAGCCAGGTCACGCTCTCTCCCTGTGGGGCAAGGATATCTTCTGTAGAACTGATCTATTGCCTCATAAACCCTGATGACCTTTTCAATGTACTGGACATTAACTTCCCGATCGCTGATTAAAGACTTTTGAACTTCTTTGCTGCCTTTAAGTCGAATAAAGAACATGATCACCTCCCTCAGAGTTTATTGAAAATGTCCATCTTATGGTCTGACGTGTTCAGCCTTTTTTCAGGTTTCTTCGAATATTCCGCTCTGAATAAGGGGTAGACTTTTCTTCTCCCTGTATGTTTCGTCGTATTCTCTTTTTGTTTGGGCTAACCGTCCTCGGGCTACCGCTAAGTTGCTTTTCCATTCCCTGATCATCTTCCTGTATTCTTCAGCCTTGTCTCTCTCCGCCGGGGTAGGATAGCTTCTATAAAGCTTTTCCATCTTCTGATATGATTCGATGATCATTTCATTAAACCGGACATTTTCTTCCCGGTCCCTTATTAACGTCTTATGGATTTCCCGCTTAGTTTCCTTAAAGAACATGGCACCCCCTTTCTTATATTGAGTTATTCTCCACCTTACTCTCTTTCCTCCCGTTTTAATGTTTAATCTATCTGTAATTCAATTATTGAACTTGTATAAATTACTCATTAATTATTTATTAGCATTTGTAATCATTAATTCTTTCATAAACAGATTATATTAGTCACTATTTGTTTCGTTATAGTTATATTATACTATTTATTTTGTATCTTGCAATTATTATTTTAACCTAATTTATGTCTATTATGATCTATTCACTTCTAAATACCCATCATGGATGGATATGATTTTATCTGCTTCATATGACAGGGCGACGCTGAAAAGGGGTAAAGGCAACGAAGGGATAATCTGAATCAACCACCTTGCCGCAAGCTACGGAGAATTAACAATCGGCCCGCGTGAGCGGGAGTAAAATGATTTCTTGACTCTTTACAATAACACCGTTATATTAACAACGTTATTATTACAAGAGGATACGATCATGCCTAAAGCGCCCATGACGAGAGAAGAAATAGACAACACCAGGGCAAGGATTCTGGATACCGCTCTTGACATCATCATCGCGGAAGGATTTAATAATTTAAGTGTGCGTAAAATAGCGTCCCGTTTGGGTGTTACAGCCACAACCATTTATAATTATTACACCAATAAAAATGAGATCAATTTAATGATCAGAATACGCGGTTTCGAGAAGCTGCATGGACTTCTGACAAAACACGCGGCTCCATTTAACGATATTGAAAACAAAATAAAAGCCATGCTTCGCGCTTATGTTGAATTCGGGCTAACCAATCCTAGCTATTACGATATCATGTTCAATCTGCACACTCCCAAATATCTCGACTACGTGGGCACTGACATAGAACCTCTGGCCCATACCGAAAAACAAAATGCTTTGAAATGTCTTTCTCTGTTTACCGAAACCATCAGCGCTTACATTTCAGTGAAGGGAAAGAGGAAGGGGACGGATCGTTTCGTTTTATATCAGGTCGTCAAATTCTGGTCCGACCTTCACGGTCTTGTCACGCTGACGAACAGCCGCCTGTTTCACGAAGTGCTGGATGATGTAGATGCTTTTATCCAGCAGCGAACTTCAGATATGATCGAAGATCTCACAAAAATGAAAGCAAATTTCAATGATGAATAAAAGCTTATTGAAATAAACTCATTGTGATGACGGGGAGGTATTCCATGCAGGCAACAGCACAAAAAGTTTCTAAAAGTTACACCAACACGCTGGCTAATCTTTTTTTTAAATTCTTTGCTTTTAACTTCAATACCCGACCGTCATTAAGAAAGTATCTGAAGGGTGATGACGGTTGGCTGAATTTCACCTTCGGCATCAAAACGGAAAGTGGCAGCGTGGAACAGGCACTGCGCTTCGAAAACGGTAAGGTCATTGTTTTAAAAAATATGCCTTCCCAAACAGATGCTCAGCTTATCTTTGCAGATGAAAACGCCGTCAAGGAAGCAGCCACAAAACCTCCCAACAGGCTGATGCTGGCCCTGATGGAAAACAGAATCGTCATGCACGGTAATCTTGGTTATCTGCAGTTAATCAACTTTTACCTTTCGCTTCTTTTGAAACACATCCATATTGCTAAACTGAAAAAAGAAACAAAAATGGAAAATCGGAATTACAACGCCGGGGCTGCCTCAAAAAAAAGCATTGATTCTAAAAAACTGCGGCAGATCAGAGCCGGCTCTGTCGATCCCGGCGTCAGGTATTTACCCGAACCGTATCTTTCGGAATATTCCCTGAATGACTTCCCAAGGTTAAGGGATTTTCTGGATATCCACTTAAAGACCCGTCCGGCAATATGCCATGAGCGGGCGGAGATCCTGACCGGGTGGTACAGGGAAAATGGATTTGAAACCGATAAAAACGGCAGGCCTGTAATTGCCGAGCTACGTCAGGCACAAGCGTTCAAATTTCTGATGGAAAACAGAAAACCCATCATCAGAAAGAATGACTTGATTGCCGGAACAAATACCACAAAGGAAATAGGGGTCATCATCTATCCGGATGCCCATGGCACGATGATCTGGGGAGAACTGCTCACCGCGCCCTACAGGCCGCTGAATCCATACGACGTGACTCCCGAAACAGTAGATGTTCTTCACAACAAGGTATTTCCTTTCTGGCTGCATCGCAACTTTCGTCAATGGGTAAGAGACAACAAAGATTATCCGCTCTGTCAAAAACTCGATGAGCGCTTCGCCGCCTGCTTCTTATGGAAAACCGTAGCATTGTCTCACACCATTTTAAATTATCCTGAAATATTAAAGCTTGGTACCAAAGGCATTATCGCGAAGATTGACAGGGAATGGGGCGAGACGCCAGAGTCTGAAAAACAAAAGCTCGACACACTGCGTGCGCTGAAAATCAGTCTTGAGGGAATCAATGCCTATGCGAAAAAGCTTTCCGTTGAGGCTACGCGCCTCGCGAAACAGGAAACCGATCCCGACCGCAAAAATGAATTGATCCATCTGGCCGATATCTGCCGGCGCGTTCCGGAGAATCCCTGTGTCACGCTTGATGAAGCCGTCAATGCGATGTGGATCATCTGGGTCGGAGTGCACATGGAAAACACCAACGCCGGATTTTCGCTGGGACGGCTGGATCAATGGCTTCAACCTTATTTTCTGGCCGACATGGAAAAAATTGCCGGTGAAGAAGAGAAACGGAAATACATAAAGCACGCCGTTGAACTGATCGGCTGTTTTTATATGCGCTGCACAGACCACCTGCCTTTAATACCGGACATCGGCAACTACCTTTTCGGCGGCAGTTCCTCCGATCAGGCCATTACCCTTGGTGGTGTGACGCCTGATGGCGAAGACGCAGTCAATGATATGACCTATATTTTTCTAAAGGTCACAGAAATGCTCTCCATCCGGGATCCCAATGTCAATGCCCGCTATAACCGGGAGAGAAACAGTGAAACCTACTTGAAACGGCTTTGCGAAGTAAATTTAAATACCACCGCCACTCCTTCAATCCATAATGACGAGGCTGTCATGGCATCGCTTGCGGAATTCAACTATCCGGCACAACACTTGCGGGACTGGTCGGCGACAGGATGCGTGGAACCAACGCTTTCCGGACGCCACATCGGTCACACCAATTGTATGATGTTCAACATGGTGGCAGCCCTCGAGATGGCTCTTAACAATGGATGGCATCCATTGATGCGATGGAATTTAGGCCCCAGAACCGGTGATATCGAATCCGGTGACTTTCAGGACTACGAATCTTTCTTCAACGCGTTTGCAGCACAGCTTCGCTTTCTGGCTGATCAGACCTGTGAATACAACAATCTTCTGGGAGAGGCTCATCAGGCGATACGTCCGACTCCTTTTATTTCCGCCCTGATAGAAGGTCCGATAAAAAGCGGCCGAGACGTTACCAAAGGCGGTGCTCTTTACAATTCATCGGGGACCGCGTGCATTGGTCTTGCCGATATCACCGATTCGCTGATGGCCATCAATAAATTTGTGTTTGAAGAGAAGAGGGTCTCTTTCAAGGAACTGAGAAATGCCGTCAACACCAACTTTAAAAATGATCCCGCCCTGCTTGCCCTAATAAAAAACAAGGCCCAACTGTTCGGCTCCGGCGACCATGAAGCGCTGGCGACAGCCAATAGAGTGGCTAAACTTGCCCACGACTGCTTCGGGGAACACACAAATTACAGGGGTGGCAAATATACGGCAGGATTCTGGTCCATGTCCAATCATGTGGCTTTCGGCACTCTTACCGGAGCGCTTCCTTCGGGAAGGCTCGCGGGCAAAGCCTTTACACCGGGACTGACTCCTGAAGCGCATGCCTCCAAAAGCATTTTAGACAACATCCGCGATGTTGCCAGACTGGACCCGAAAAACCTGAACAACAATATTGCCTTCAATGTGAAAGTCGTGCCGGGCGCGCATGAAACCCATCAGAGAATCGTGGAAAACATCTATTCGTATGTGAAGACATACAGCGACCTCGGCGGAATGCAGATGCAGTTGAATGTCGTATCGTCAAAAACTCTCAGAGACGCCATGGAGCATCCGGAAAACTATCAGAATCTCCTGGTCCGCATATCCGGATACAACGCCTACTTTGTGACCCTCAACAGGGACATGCAGATGGAATTGATCGAGCGCGCCGAATTTGGAATATAGTTAAATTTAAAATTATTTATGACCAAAGACGAAACAAAAACGCCGTTCATCCTGGAAATCAAGGGCAACAGCCTTGATGACGGGCCGGGTATACGATCCGTGGTGTTCTATAAAGGATGTCCCCTTTCCTGTGTGTGGTGCCACAACCCGGAAAGCAAAAAAACCGCTGCGGAAATATCCTTTGATGCCAAATTGTGCATTGATTGCGGAGCCTGCCGGGATGTTTGTCCAGAACAAGCACTCGGGCAGGACAACCGTTTTTACATTGACAGAAGCAAATGCACGCTTTGCTATTTATGCGTTGAATCCTGTCCGTCCGGCGCTTTGGACAGAGTGGGAAAAGCAATGACCGTTAACGATATTATTGAAAGGATTCTGCCGGATAAACCATTTTTCGACACATCAGGCGGGGGCACGACTCTGTCCGGAGGTGAACCCACACTATACATGGAATTCACCTCTCGGCTTTTACAGTCACTCAAACAGCATGACATTCACACGCTTCTGGAAACCTGCGGCTTTTTTGATCTGAACAGGTTTATGGACATGCTCTATCCATATCTCGATACAATCTATTTTGATATCAAAATAATCGACAGTATTGCCCATAAAAAATACTGCGGCCGGCCCAACGAAAAAATCCTCGATAATTTCAGCCTGATTTCCGAAAAGGCAAAAAAAGATAATAAACTGCTTCTTCCACGAATACCGCTTATTCCTAATATTACCGACACGGAAGCAAACATCAGAGGAATCGCCGCTTTTCTGAAAGGCCTCAATATTACCGAAGCCTCTCTGCTGGCGTACAATCCGTTATGGCATGAAAAAAGCGACAAAATCGGGGTGGAAGATCCATATAAAAAAAGCAAAGTCATGACTTCTTTTCCCGACAGCGCCATCAGTGAAAAATGCAGGGCTATATTCGCGAAAGCCGGGATCACTGAAACAAACAGTTAGTCCCATATTAATGTTATCCGGGGAGGGCAATAATGAATGTAGAAGAAAAAATCGCGCAGCCGGTTCTGGTGACAGGGGCAACCGGATTTATCGGAAGAAGAGTTGTTCATAAACTATTACAAAAAGGAATCAACCTGAAAGTGCTGGCACTTCCCGACGAAGCGATTCCATTGGAATGGACGGGCAACGTCGAGGTTGTGCGCGGCAGTATATCTGATCTTCACGCCGTAGAGAATGCCGCTGCCGGAGCGAAAACGATCATTCATCTGGTGGCGATTGTTACAGACTGGGGGGATGAAAAGAAATACTGGGAAGTTACGGTTGAAGGCAGCAGGCGGATTTTTGAACAGGCAGTGCAGAACCGGGCCCGTGTGGTTCTTGCCTCAAGCATAGCCGTTTACGGTGACCATATTCACTCTCAATCCTGCCCTGAAGACACTCCATACGGGAAAACACTGGGTCCCTACAGCAGAACCAAGCAGGCTCAGGAAAAGCTTGCCTGGGAATATTTTAAGAATAAGAGCATGAAACTTTCCGTGATTCGTCCGGCAAATGTCTATGGACCGGGCTCGGGCCCGTGGCTCCATGATGTTATGGATGTCCTTCAAAGCGGTGCGCCAGGCCTGATCTCCGGAGGGGAAATGAATGCTGGGCTTGCTTATGTTGACAATGTGGCTGATGTTCTCATTCTTGCCGGGTCAACCGAAACGGCCGTAGGCAGAGCCTATAATGCCTGCGACGGATTGGATGTTACATGGAGACAATATTTTACGGACATTGCTCATCTGATTGGAGTGGGAAATCCGAAGAGCCTTCCCGCACCGCTGGCAGCAGTCGGAGCTTATCTGATGGAGGGGGTCTACAAACTGTTCGGCATACAGAAACGTCCGCTCATTACCCGTGAAGCACTGAATCTGGTCGGCTCGGATAACCGAATCCCCAATGACCGAATTAAAAATGAACTGGGTTATGCACCACAGGTGTCCTATGCTGAAGGGCTAGAGAGGATCAGAGAATATATTAATCAAAAATTGAGGAAATGAGGTGAAGGGTCATGGCTTACTTTTCCAATAAACTCGCTTTTATTACCGGGGGATCTAGCGGCATCGGTCTGGCCACGGCAAATCTTCTCGCCAGGCAGGGATGCAGTCTTGTCCTTTTCGCCAGGGGACAGGCTTTGCTGGACGAGGCATGCCGGACCATTGAAGCGGTCATAAACAAAACCTCTCAGAGCGTTCAAGCCATCTCCATGGATGTGGCAGATCATCATGCTGTGCGGCAGAAAATCAAAACCGCCGTCGAAAAATTCGGCATACCTGACCTATTGATTAACTGCGCCGGCGTCAGTTCCGCAGGCTGTTTTGAAAACATTTCCTATGACCAGTTTGACCAGTGCATGAAAATCAATGTCTACGGTACAAGAAACACCGTCAGTGCCATGCTGCCCTATATGAAACAAAAAGGCAGCGGACATATTGTCAACATTTCCTCCATGGCGGGACTTATCGGTATGTTCGGCTACAGTTCGTATTGTACGACGAAATACGCTCTTGTGGGTTTTACCGAATGCCTGCGCAGCGAACTGAAGCGATATAATATTCGCGTTACACTTGTCTGCCCTCCGGAAGTGAAAACACCGTTTGTAGAAAAAGAAGCTGCAGCGCTTCCCCGTGAAGCACGGGCTGTAAAAACATTTGCCGGTTTATTGACACCTGAAAAGGCGGCCAGGGCGATTGTTCGCGGAGTGAAAAGCGGGACGTTTCTTGTTGTGCCGGGCATTTTGGCCAAATCCCTGTACTTCTGGCATCGTATCAGCAATGGTTTTCTGACGCGCATGCCCTCGGACTGGATTGTTAAATTGGTGGCCTGGCGGTCGGGAAAATAAAATCGACGTTTTGCTTGGGATGATGCTGTATATTGTATGCATGGTGGGGGTTTTATTTATATAATGCAATCAATGGATAAAAGATTTATAATGTGTTTCCAAGAATAAATTTGATTGATAGGACACTGTTTGGCAAAGACTGTCTTTTTCGAATCCGTAGCGGGTAAGAAAAAACCCTATACCGAATCGCTGCAAAATCTTTTGAGGCAATTCCAGCCTCAGTTTGATTCCGGTGACAGCGTCGGAATCAAACTCCACTGGGGCGAGCGGGGAAATAAAGGTTATCTGACTCCTGACTACGCGAAAGAAATCGCGGGTTGGCTGATCGCGAACGGAGCAAAACCTTTTGTTTTTGATACAACTGTACTTTATTCCGGCAGCCGGCACACCGCTGTTGATTCCCTGAAAACGGCCTCGGATCATGGTTACACGGCCGATTTTCTCGGGTGTCCGGTTATCATTGCCGACGGTATGGATGGAAGGGATGTCGTCTCGATTCCTGCGGGCTACAGGCATTTTAAAACAGTCCAGGTAGGATCCGTCTTTGACAGAACGCAGGGATTTGTCATTTTTTCCCATTTCAAAGGACATATGGTTTCTTTGTTCGGCGGTGCAATCAAGAATATCTCGATGGGGTTTGCGTCCCGGGCCCAGAAGCAACGGATGCATTCCGATTATCATCCTGTGCTAAAAAAGAAGAAATGCACCCGATGCGGCGTCTGTGTTGAGATCTGCCCGACAAAAGCAGCCAGCATTGCGGAACCCGGTTATCCTGATTATGATCTGAAAAAGTGCATCGGATGCGCTCAGTGTATTGCCATGTGCCCGGAAGCTGCTCTTGAGATCTTCTGGGACTCGGATATAAAGGTTTTTCAGGAAAAGCTGGTTGAGACGGCGGCCGCCGTCTGGAAGAAAATCCAGAGAAAGACGATTGTCATCAACGCCCTGCTGAACATCACTGCAGAATGTGACTGCCTGCCAGGAAAGAATCCCATCATCGACAGGGATTATGGTTTTGTCGGCGGCGATCATCCCGTGGAAGTGGATGCAGAATCTCTGAAGATGACAGGGCCGGATATT
>JAGFXG010000234.1 GCA_017860985.1 Deltaproteobacteria bacterium | reverse complement strand
GCTTCAACCTGCAGCGAATCCATATCGGCCAGCGTGACCACGGCGGCCTTGGATGTGGTTGAGGCACTCAGCGGTGTGACAATATCACCCACATCGGCATTTTTGGTCAGCACCACGCCGTCAAACGGCGCGCGGATCAACGTGTAATCGAGATTTGCTTCGGCTCCCGCAAGAGCGGCAGCCGCCGATTCCACGGCCGCCCCTGCCGCTTTCACCGCTTCATTTGAACGCAGATAGCGGGTGTTGACCGTATCGTATTCCGATTGAGAAACATAGCCGCCCTTGATCAACTTCTGGTAGCGGTCATGATCCTTTCGCAAATTATCCCGTTCTACCATCGCCTGTTTGAGCATGGCTCTGGAGTTGGCGAGATTGGCCGTTACCTGGTCTTTCGCGGCGGTGACATCGGCGCTTTCCATGCGTGCGAGAATTTGTCCTTTTTTCACGATACTTCCTTCTTCGACCATCAGGGCCAGAAGTCTTCCGGTCATTTTGGAAGCCACCGCCGCTTTACGCTGGGCAACAATGTAACCGCTGGCGTTCAGCACAGACAATGACTGCGAAGGATAAACCAGTGAAACCGTGGTCACATCCACCGTGCTGGTCGGAGCGATAATACCGGTGCGATACAGGACAACTCCGATGACCATCAGGGCAACCAGCGCCGCAACAATAAAGGGTTTCTTTTTACGGCCGGCCAGGACGCTTTTTTTATTGGATTTGTCAATTTTGAGCTTGTTCAAATCTTCCTGCGGCATATTTTTCTCACCTTAAGATTATTGAAAAAACATTGTCAGAATTCTTAACAGAACTTTGCTTAATTTTCCATGAGTATAAAAGGATCCGGCTCTTCGGTAAAACTAATCCGTATACCCCGGATGCAAATGCACTTCCCATGGTCAGAATGATTCGTGGCAAACCATAAAACATCGTCCTTTTCGACATCATACTATTCCGTGAATGCCATCTTTGCCGTCTTGACAACCGCTTCACACATGGTTAAAGTACGTTCTATAATTATCAATAATAATTAACTGGATGCAAGGGGAATCTCCATGGACACACAAACCGTTAATGATAAGGCTGCACAATGGTCCGACTGGCAGAAACATCTGGGCGAATACCTGTTGGATTCCCTGCAGCGGTCCATCATTTTCACGGATATTTTACGCAAAAGAGGCAATTACTACATCAAACACATCCGCAGCGGCCAGCCGCCGGTGCTGACGTTCAATTACGAAATGATCCTGAATGCAAAAAACTTCGAGCGGCCCGCTAATTACGCGCTGGTCAGAATTTCCGACCGCCGCCGCGAGGATATCCAAGCGGCTTTCAACGATCGCCGGGATAAGATCAGGGAGCGAACGACAAGGCCAAAACGGCCCATCGTGATTATTGATCCCCGCGCCGGCCACGGTCCCGGTATCGGCGGTTCCAAGCGCGATTCGGAAATCGGCATGGCGCTCGAACACGGCCACCCGGTTTATTTCATCCTCTTTTATACTGACCCTATCCCCGGACAGACCATGCCGGATGTTATTGAAGCTATCGAAAAGTTCATCGAGAAGGTGGTCGAATTACACCCTGAAGCAGACGCCCCGGCCATTATAGGCAACTGTCAGGCGGGGTGGGCATCGGCACTGGCATGCGCGGAAAGACCCGATGTTGCCGGGCCGTTGGTGCTGAACGGCGCACCCTTATCTTACTGGAGCGGTGTAGAAGGGGTCAATCCCATGCGCTACAAAGGCGGTCTTTTAGGCGGCGTCTGGCTTAACTCCCTTTTAAGTGATCTTGGCAACGGAGTTTTTGACGGCGCCAACCTGGTTTTGAACATGGAGCTGCTCAATCCGGCCAATACATTGTGGACCAAGCAGTATAATGTTTATTCGCAGGTGGATACGGAAGAGGATCGATACCTCAACTTTGAAAAATGGTGGGGCGGTTTCTTCATGATGAATACCGACGAAATCCACTATATCGTCCGAAACCTTTTTGTCGGCAATAAACTGGAAAAAGGACAGCTTGAGCTCCGGGAAGGTCAGAAAATCAGTCTTAAGAATATCGAAAGTCCGATTATTGTTTTCGCGTCGCAGGGTGACAACATCACCCCTGCCCAGCAGGCGCTCAACTGGATTCCCCGCGTCTATTCCTCCGTGGAAGATATCAAAAGACACGGACAGGTCATCATCTACATTGTTCATAAAAACATCGGCCATCTGGGAATTTTTGTTGCGGGATCTATTGCCAAAAAAGAACATAACGAGATTATCGGCAATTTTGACATGATTGATTTCTTAAGCCCGGGCCTTTATGAAATGGTGATCGAAGGCGATGTCAAAAGCGGAAAATTCAGCAGTCAGTTCGCACCGCGAACATTTGCCGACATTGCCGCCTATGATGACGGAACAACAGACGAAGCGGATTTCAGCGTGGTGTCAAAGGTATCCGAAGCCAATGACAACATTTATCAGCTGATCGCGCGTCCTTGGGTGAAGTTCTGGACCACGGAACTTTCCGCGGAAATCATCCGTTATCTGCACCCGCTCCGCCTCCAGCGTTACCTGTTTGCCGATATCAATCCCCTGATGCGGCCGCTCAAGAATATCGCATCCATCACGCGGCAGAACCGAAAGCCCGCGGCGGCAGAAAATCCTTTTACCGCCATGGAGAAATCTTTTGCCGAATACATGGAAAATGTTCTTAATATTTATCGCGATTATCGTGACCTGAACCAGGAACAGTTTTTTAAACAGATCTACGGCAATGATTGGCTCAGGCGTTTATTTCCGCCGGCACCGGAAGAAACGTCCAGAGAGCTCCCGGAATATGAGCACGCCGATTACGACAAGCGCCTGCTCGCCATGGAAGAAGGAGGCCCGGCCGCCGGCTTAATACGCGTGTATGTAGCCATTGCCAAAATCGGTCAGCAGGTTAAAAGACGGCATTTTGAAATCGGCAACGAAATTGCCAGGACCCACAAGATATTGAGCAAGCTGAGTCCATTGCAATTTAAGAAAATCATGCACGAGCAGACAGCAATCCTTCAGGCTGACGAGGGCAAGGCCCTCAATGCCTTATCGGTCCTGATCAAGGACAAGGACGACCGATCGGAGGCCCTCAGCATCGCCCGCAGACTCTGCCTGGTGGACGGACCCTACGATGACGCTGAAAAGGCCATGCTCGAAAAGATCAAAAAAGGATTGAAACTGTAAGGTGTATGTAAAATCAGTATCTGCAGATGTGAATCTCATTAAAGAGGCGGTTTTGAAAACCGCCTCTTTTTAGTGATCCATGACTTGATGCCGCTTCAGATGCTTCGGCACCCCAACTATCCGAGATGACTCGCCTGACCGCAGCAGAGGCACCAGGTCTTCGATCGAAACATTCCGCAAGCCGATTTCATTCAGAACAAACCCCGCACATGCCACACCCTATTTTTGGGAAATGACGGCGATGAGTTTTTCTGCGTCGCAGCCCCGGCGCCTTACCGGAAATACTTAAATCAATTAATATTCATTGGTATGGTATTTGCCAAATGAAAGGAGTAAAATACGTTCGCCTGATTAATATTTCTTAAAAAGGAGCCCGTAATATGTCAGACGCCGTGCGTTTTTCGAAAGAAGGAAACAT
>JAGFXG010000233.1 GCA_017860985.1 Deltaproteobacteria bacterium | reverse complement strand
TTATCAGCGGATTCTGGACTCCATCAGCAAGGATATTACGGTGTTCGGACCCTGGGCGGTCGCCGCGGCATGGCAAAGCGCGCTCCTGGATGTTTTCATCAGGCCGATCAAAGCCGGTGCGCGCATTGCTGTCGGTGCGTCCAGAAATCCCGACGCGATTGCTGACGTGAACGGCTGGATTTATAAAAATTATTCCCGGCTTCTTTATACCTTGACGGGTTTTTTCATAATCGATGGCAAATTCAACCGTGAAAAAGCTCACATGATTTGTACGACAACGAAGGGAAAAGACTACCTGAAAAACTACATGGATGAATTCTCCCAGCTGGAGCATCAATATAACAACATTGGTTTGACCCGCCTGAAAGCCATGAAAGAACTCTTGAAGTGCCTGCTGGTATTGATTACGGAAAAACCGTTTGCAAACGGGGACCTCCCCTTTGCCAAAACAAAGCCGGACGGGACCCTGTTAACATCTTTTAATGAATATCTGGCTGAAAATCATGTTCGTTTCGAGAATCTCTATGCGGAAAATGCTTTTGATATCAAAGAATATTCCGAAAGAGCAACCGGTGGCCACATGGGCTGTTCCGCCTACGAATATGTGGAAGGATCACGGATTCACCGGGTCAGCCTGCGTTATTATCCCGTTCCAAAGGGTATTAAATCTAACGGTAAAATCGTGTATATGGCGACTCCGCTCATCAACAGACCGGAGCTTTTTGATCTGGCTTCCGGCAAATCTGTTATTGAAGCCCTGCACCGTATGGGGTACGCAATTTACATGGTTGATCATGGTGATCCGGGATGGGAAGAAACCGAGTTGGGCCTGGACTTTTACGGGAAAACAATTCCCGATCTTTATATAGGTATGATCAAGAAAAGGCATCCCCGAAAAGAGATATACATTATGGCGTATTGCATGGGTGGTACAATAATGATGCCTTATCTGGCAAGAAGGGCCGAGGAGCGGCTGGCATCCGGACAGCAGATGGACATCAGAAAAATTGCCCTGATGGCATCACCCACGAAGTTTGACGATGAGGAAAGCGGTCACGCCCCGATCCGTTCGCTCATCCGCCGCGACTACGATCCTTACCTGATGAAGGAACTATTTGGCGCCGTCAATATTCCGCCCCAGGTAATTGAAGCGGGAATGAATGAAATCCAGCCCGGCGTCCAGTATACGGTTGTTCTGGGTTTTTACGGCCGTGCGGAGATCAAAGAGTCCATTGCCGACTCGGCGCCTTTTCTGTACTGGCTGACGCACGGTACGAAATTCCCCGTGACCGCTCATATTCAGTGGATCCAGAATGTGTTTCTCGGCAACCAGATTTATGAGGGCACCTATTGTCTGCCCTCTACCAATCCCAGGTTTGACGGCAAGCCCGTGAACATGAAAATCCTGAAAAAGGCGGGTGTAAGAATTTTTGATTATAAAGGATCTAGGGATCCCATTGCGCCGGCGGGTTCCTGCGTGGCCGGTCAGACCTGGGGACAGGTGGAAAAGGGAAATGTCCACTATACAAGCCCGCACCTCAATCGCATTATCGAAAAGAATATCGGACATATCTTCGTTGTCAGCCGTAAGCTGCTGGCCGAGTACCTGGAGCTGGTGGAACAATTTTATGCTGATTGATCACTGTATCAGCATGTAGGGCGTGTCGCGTGACCTCGCG
The DNA here is from genome assembly GCA_017860985.1 of Deltaproteobacteria bacterium. Classification (GTDB taxonomy): domain Bacteria; phylum Desulfobacterota; class Syntrophia; order Syntrophales; family Smithellaceae; genus UBA8904. The sequence goes on along the minus strand of JAGFXG010000233.1, from coordinate 1,951 downwards.
TGACCTTCAGGTTATCAGGTTATCAGGTTATCCCCCGAACACGCCGGATACCGCCAACTATGAGAGAAGTTTCGGCCAGTCCAGTGTGGGAAAGACATTGTTCAACGGGTGGTCGTCATCGACCAGGTGATATTCCAGGCTGCCGAATGTTTTTTCGGCAATTTTTTTCACGGCATCAGGGTTGACGATGTCGTCTTTGATCCCGTGATAAAGAATCACGGGAATTTGCAGTTTCTTTTTTACGGCGTTTTCAAAACCTTCCAGAATAAGGGCGGGAGCGAGAAGGATCAGTTTTTTAACCCTTGGCTCGTTATCCAGCGCAAACCGGGCAGCCATCAGCCCGCCAAAGCTTGATCCCACAAGAATCAGGTTGTCCAGACCGCCCAGAAGGCCGTTGAGTTTTCGCATGCGTGTTTGAAAGTCACCCGTGTAATCTTCAATCATCATTTCCGGAAACAGCTTCCGGAAATATTGTCCTTTTGTTCCCTGTGAGGTGCTTTCCAGGCCGTGAATAAAAACAAGTGTATTTTTCATCTTTTTTCCCCGGATATGGCCAATTTGATATTGATTGGATTATGCCATTGTGTTACTAGCATCGCAATAATTTATTTTTTCAGAGGGAATATCTATGGCGTCAGTACTACCATTTAAAGCAGTTCGTCCGCAGGCAAACTATGCGGCCCAGGTTGCGGCTCTTCCATACGATGTGATGACACGGGAAGAAGGAATAAAAGCCGTAGCCGGCAAGCCGCTGAGTTTTATGCACGTTGAAAAATCAGAAATCGATGTGCCGGACGGCACTTCGCCAGACGCCCCGGTGATTTATGAAACGGCCAGGCGCAACTTCAGCAAACTCATGAATGAAGGGATTCTGTTTCAGGATCCATCGCCCTGTTACTACGTTTATCGCCAGCAGATGGGCGAGCAGGTGCAGACCGGGATTGTGGGAGTGATGAGTGCAGCGGAATACGACGAAGGCAAAATCAAGAAACATGAACTGACCCGGAAAGACAAAGAGGAAGACCGCATCCGCCATGTGGATAACGTCAATGCACAGACCGGTCCGGTGTTTATCAGCTACACATCGCGCCCCCGCATTAACGCCATTGTAGAGAAGGTAGTTGTCGGGCCGCCGGAATATGATTTTACCGCCGAAGACGGCGTGATCCATACTGCCTGGGTGGTGGCTGATGACGGGCTGATCTGCGAACTGAAAGACGAATTTGCCCGGGTGGACGCGCTTTATATTGCCGACGGACATCATCGTGCCGCCGCCGGTGCCGCAGTTGCCCGCAAACGACGCAAAGAAGGACAGCTGCAGGAATCAGATCATGTGCTTGCCGTCTTTTTCCCCCATAATCAATTGAAGGTGCTGGATTACAACAGGGCAGTGAAAGACCTGAATGGCCTTACCGTCGGACAGTTTCTGGATAAAATCAGTGAAAAGTTCACCGTGACGAAAAACTTTACCGCAAGATCACCTCAGCGTGAACACGATTTCGGTATGTATCTCGATGGCAAGTGGCATGTGATCACCATCAAAGACGGCGTTTTCGATGACAAAGATCCGGTGGCCAGGCTGGATGCGGCCATTTTGCAGGATCATCTGCTTGCGCCTGTCTTGGGAATTGCCGATCCGCGCACGGACGACCGCATTAAATTTATCGGCGGCATTCGGGGCATGGGGGAACTTGAAAAACTGGTGGATCAGGATGGATTTTCCGTTGCGTTTTCTGTTTATCCCACCACAATGGAACAGGTTATGAGTGTGGCCGATGCCGGGGCGATTATGCCGCCCAAGTCCACCTGGTTTGAACCCAAACTGCGCAGCGGTTTGTTTGTCCATCCTTTAGAATAGGGAGGTTGTTCATGAAAAAGACTCAACTGCATGGTTTGATATTGCTTTTGATGATCATGGCCTTGAGCGTTTCAGGTTGTGCCACCACCGGGA
>JAGFXG010000232.1 GCA_017860985.1 Deltaproteobacteria bacterium | reverse complement strand
CCGTTACCGGCTGATCTTTGTGTTTCAAATACGATGTTATCGATGTAATCCTGCTTTATTTGCCGATGCAGAAACTGGAGAAAATTCTGTGAAGGATATCGTCCTGAACCTTTTTGCCGGTGATTTCATCGAGAGCTTCCAGTGCTTCATGCAGCTCAAAGGCTGTAAATTCCAATGATTGTCCGGTATTGATGCAATTTTGGGCCGCCGCAAGGCGGGCAATTGCTTTTTCCAGTGACAGCTTATGGCGCAGCTGGGTGATCATAGCGCCATCGCTTATGGCTTCGCCGCTGCCGGTCAAATCCGTCAGGGCCTTTTTCAGAGCCTCAAGCCCGTCGCCAAATTTTGCCGAAATCTTAAGTAAATGGATGCTGGAGAGGGGACCGCCTGCTTCAAGAAGTTTCTCTGTTTCCCAGGCAGGAGGCAGATCCGATTTATTAACGGCAATAATGATCCTGCATGCACGTTTTTGATTCTCTTCCAGAATCTGCCGGTCTTCATCCGTGAGAGGCATGCTGCCGTCAAGCAAAATAACAATGACATCGGCCTGTTCCAGTCGTTCCCGGACCAGATCAATTCCTTCTTTCTCGATGGCATCCATTGGAGTGCGGATTCCGGCCGTGTCCGTCAGGTGAACATTAAGGCCGTTTAACTGAATCGTTTCCGTTATCAGGTCCCGGGTTGTGCCTGGAATATTGGTGACAATTGCTTTTTTTCTGCAGGCAAGGCTGTTGAGCAGGCTTGATTTGCCAACATTGGGTTTGCCTGTAATAACAATCTGGATGCCATCAGTGACTAATCGCGCCTGTCGGTAGGTTGATAAGAGACGGTTAATGCCGGTCATGGCCTCGCAAATCTGCGGGGGACAGGCTGGTGTTTCGTGTCCGGAAACATCTTCCGTAAAATCAATGGCTGCTTCAATCACGGCCAGAGCTTCAATTAGCAGGGTGCGGATGCTGCTGATTTTACGGCCGAGGGATCCCTTTAGCTGGGCCAATCCTATTTGTAAGGCTTTTGACGATTGGGCGGAAATCATCGCGGCAAGCGCCTCGGCCTGCGAAAGGTCCATCCGGCCATTGAGAAAAGCCCGTTCGGAGAATTCTCCCGGACGGGCGGGGCGGCAGCCCAGGGCAATCAATTGTTCCAAAATGGTTTGAAGGATCAAAGGGTTGCCGTGACACGAAATTTCGAGCACATCATCACCCGTGAAAGAGTGCGGTTTCCGCATCAGGGTTACGAGCACTTCATCCAGTACGGTTGTGCCGTCAGCGGTAACGATGTCGCCGTGATATAAATGATGGCTTTGCCAGGTACAGTTTTTGTGTACGGGACGGAAAAGAAGCTGTCCAAGTTCATGGGCCATAGGACCGCTGACGCGGATGATGCCCAGTCCAGCCGAGCCCAAAGGTGTGGCGATGGCTGCGATGGTGTCATTCTGGGTCATGTTTTACTCATTTCCTTAAAGGAACAAGGAAGAAGGTTCAAGGCCAAAGGCTAAAGGTGATGGGAAAGGGGCGACACGTTAAAATATTGCGAGCTATTAGCTGTGAGCGACCCACTAACCACCATCTGTCAAAAGCTGTTACTTATTCCGCGCTTTCGGGTGTCCCCCAGCGTTGCTTCTTTTGGCCGGCAGGACAATGACTTTCCGGTACTCGCCTTCACCACGGCTCTTGGTAATCAGTTCCTCATCCTCCTGCAATGCCAGGTGAATGATGCGTCGATCATGAGCGTTCATGTGACTGAGTGATAAAGGTTTTTGCGTTTTTTTGACTTTTTCGCGAATCCGGTCAGCCATGCCGAGCAGAGATTCTTCTCTTCTTTTGCGGTATTCTTCCGAGTCCACAACAATCATTTTTCGTTCAGAATCGGCTTTGTTGACGGACTTGTTCAGTATGTACTGAAGTGCGTCCAGATTCTGCCCGCGCCGCCCGATTAAAAGACCGCTTTCGTTGCCCGTAATGCTGAGAATGATCGTGTCGTCTGTTTCAGCAGCCGTCACCTGGCACTCAAAAGTCATTTTACTCAAAATGCCGGACAGCAAATCTCTGGCCTTCAGAGCGGATGGCGAGGTTGCTGCTACCGGTGCGGCAGAAGGGAGGGGAGTCTTGCCAGCTGTGGTTTCCCCGGAAGTTGCCGCTGGAGGGGCTGGGGTAACCGTAAGGGTACGATGTTCAGACTTGCGCCTGGTTTCCGGTCTTGTCTCCTGCTTTCTTTCCGGTTTCTTTTCGGGCTTGATATCCGTCTTTGCATCCGGGCGGCTTTCCGGTTTTGAAATGAATTTCTCCCGGGGTTTGCTTTCTTTCCGGACAGGCTCGGAAGTGGCGCTGTTCAATGAAAAATTCATATCAAAGGAAAGCAGGGATGCTCGGATTCTGGCTTTTTTCGCCATGAGACCTAAAAAACCGCTGGAGCCTTCGGAGATGATTTCAATATTCAACTTTTCTCTCGGTACGCCGAAATCGCGGCAGGCTTTTTCGATTGCACCGTCAATGGTTTTTTCTTCTATTTCCAGTATTTTTGAACTCATGTTGAACTCCGTATGCAGGGGATCCTTACGCCAGCTTTTTGTTAATATAGTATTGCTGGCCTATCTGTAATATATTGTTGAACAACCAGTAGATGACCAGTCCCGACGGGAAGTTCAAAAAGAAGAAAGTAAAAATGACCGGCATGAGCAGCATGACTTTCTGCTGCATCGGATCGCCCATAGCGGGGGTCATTTTCTGTGATATGAATTGCGTAGCGCCCATAATTACCGGGGTAATGTAATAGGGATCTTTGGCCGACAGATCCTGAATCCAGAAGAAAAATGGCGAATGGCGCAACTCGATAGAATACATCAATGCCTTATACAACCCGAAAAACACGGGAATCTGGATCAGCATCGGCAGGCAGCCGGAAAAGGGATTGACTTTATGCTCGCGGTACAGTGCCATGGTTTCCTGCCCGATTTTGGTCTGGTCATTTTTGTATTTTTCCTTCAACGCCTCGATTTTAGGTTGAAGTTTCTTCATTTCATTCATCGACTTGTAACTCATGTTGCCAAGCGGCCAGAAAATGATCTTGATAATGGTGGTCAGGATAATAATCGCGATGCCGTAGTTCTGAACAAAACCGAACATGAAGTTGAGAATATACAAAGCGGGAATAGCCAGCCATTTAAACCAGCCGAAATCGATGGCGTTTTCCAGGCCGACACCGAGAGTGCTGAGGAGATCATATTGTTTGGGACCGAGATACAGAGAATATGAGAAAACACTGTTTTGCCCGCCGGGAATAACTTCCTTGCGTCCTTTCGTTCCGACGGAAACCATGTTATTTGCGTCGCGTGTTATGACGACGTTCGTTAAAGAAGGATTTTCGGGGATGAGCGATACGATAAAATATTTGCTTTCATATGCGCTCCAGAGCACGTTTGGGCCCAGAATGCTTTCACCGTTCAGTTTTTTGACTTCCGGGCGTTCAATGCTGCCTCCGGCTGAAACTGCCGGGCCGTCATGTCCGTAACTGTCATCAACTTTTTGAGGATCAACATACTGATACCAGTTGATTACGGGAACCTGTGTGATGGGTGACGAGGTCAGATTATGCACTTTGACTTCCAGGGCGATGGTGTATCCCGCCGGATCAA
>JAGFXG010000231.1 GCA_017860985.1 Deltaproteobacteria bacterium | reverse complement strand
ACGACCTGGAAGCATTAAAAAATCATTTTATGAAATTTCACGCGGATTACTGGATCACGACGGAAAAGGATGCCATGCGCCTGGAAGCCCATCCTGAATTCTTAAAAACCGTTTGCATTTTACGTGTGGAAATGGAAATAAAGTCATCAGAACCGTCTTTTGAAGACTTTATTTTAAGGCGTTTGAAGGCCGTGACCGGTCAGTAGTGTATGGGGGATAGTGGATGGGGAAAACAATGAATCCGATTCAATTTTTAACGGTCTCATGATAGTACCACCACGGGTCATTCCCGCGAAAGCGGGAATCCAGAAATATACTGGATGCCGGATAACCTAATAACCTGAAGGTCACGCGTCAAGTCAGGCATGACGTCCTTCGACATATTTAGTTGTCGGAGTAATAATGTCGTATAGAATAGGCAAGGTGCAAGACGTTGAGCTTTCCTGTAAAATTTGTCATCATCCTGGATCGAATGTTTCCTCTTTTCATTAAGCGTTTTGCTGCTGTCAGCATGTCCCGCGTGGCTTATTATCTTCTGCAAAAGCATAAATTGATTGCCGTTCACAATCTGACCCGATCGTTTCCCGAAAAGTCTTTGACCGAAAACCTGCAAATTGTCAAAGACACCTATGCCAACTTTGCGCTGACGTTTATCGAGTTTTTGCAAATTCTTTATCTCAATCGTGATAATCTTCACCACTGGGTTTCCGTAAAAGGGTTGGAACATTATGAAAGAGCCTGCAATGAAGGCAAAGGCGTTCTCCTTTTCACGGCGCATTTCGGCAACTGGGAAATGGGCAACGCCGCACTGGCCATCCTGTCCAAACCGCCGATCTTTATGGCCCGCGTTCTGGACAGCCCTTTTCTCGAAGAGATTACGACATTTGTTCGCTCCAGATTGGGCGTTGGCAATATTCACAAAAAGAACGTCCTGAGTTCAATCCTTAGCCAGCTCAGAAAAGGTGAGGTCCTGAAATTACTGATTGATCAGAATGCTGCCGCACGCGAAGGTGTTTTTGTCAACTTCTTCGGACGTCCGGCCTGTGCCACAACCGGAATTGCTCTGATGGCGATGCACACCGGGGCAGCAGTGCTTCCTGTGTTCACCACGCGCATGCCGGATGGGCGCTATTTAACTGAAATCGGTCCGAAGGTGGAAACCGTCAATACCGGAAACCGTGATCAGGATGTTTTGCAAAATACGCAAAACTACAACACCATTATTGAAAACCACGTCCGTCAATATCCCGGACAGTGGCTCTGGCTGCATCAGCGGTGGAAAACAAAACCCGTTCAGGCCCGGAGAATGAAATCTTGATCCTGAAAAGCAAACATAAACTGCCCCAAACGGGACTTGATAAAATATTGATCCGCGGCACCAACTGGATCGGCGACGCCGTGATGACGCTGCCAGCAATCGCTTCCGTGCGCGCGGCTTATCCCCGGACACATCTGGCCATATTGGCCAAACCGCCTGTAACGGACATATACCGTTTGTTTTCGGCTGCCGATGAGATCATCCCCTACGAAAAAAAGTTTGATACCCCCCTGGGAGTATTTCGTCTTGCACACGCGCTCAAACAGAAAAAGTTTGACGCGGCGATTCTTTTGCAAAACGCCATTGAAGCCGCGATCATTGCGCGCGCCGCAGGCATTCGCGTGCGGGCAGGCTTCAGCTCTGACGGCCGCGGTATCCTGCTGACGCACGCAATACGAAGGACAGCGGCCATTTTCAACATACATCAGATTGATTATTATCTGGAAATGGTGAAGGTGCTTGGCTGCGCGGACGTTGATCGTGCTATGCATCTGGAAACATGCATCTCTCCCGCCGACGCCAAAAAAGTTCTGCGGCAGTATCTGCCGGACTGCGACCGGAACATCATCGGGATCGCTCCCGGGGCCACATACGGCCCGGCCAAAAGATGGCTTGTAGATCGATTTGCCTCGGTCGGAGATCAGCTTGGCAGAGACTTGAATGCTCAGGTAATTCTTTTCGGAGGAAAAGATGATCGGGAAACCGCTGAGCAGGTCCGGGTACATGCTCAATCGGATATGATTAATCTTGCAGGCCTGACTTCCTTAAAGGAGGCGGTTTACCTTATCTCGCAGTGTAAACTTTTTGTCAGCAACGACTCGGGACTCATGCATGTTGCGGGCGCCCTGAACATTCCGACCATCGCCGTCTTCGGATCAACGAATCCGGTAACCACCTCGCCTGCGGGAGAAAAAACGGTGCTGGTGCGGAAAGACGTATCCTGCAGCCCCTGCCTGAAAAAAGTCTGTCCGACGGATTTCCGCTGTATGACGCTCGTCACCGTGAGCGATGTTGTCGAAGCTGCCAAATCTTTAATAAACAAAAGTTGAACCATCATGCAAATAAACCGGGCCATATTTCTGGATCGTGACGGAACCATCAACGAGGAAGTCGGATACATTGAACAACTGGACAGGCTTGTCATCATTCCGGCTGCTTTTGAGGCAATCCGATTGATCAACCTCAGCGGTTTCAAGGCCATTGTCGTCACAAACCAGGCAGGTATTGCTAAAGGGCTCTTTGATGAAACGTTTGTGAAGCAGACGAATGATCATCTGCAGGAGTCTCTCAAACAAAAGGGTGCGGCCATCGATGCTTTTTATTTCTGTCCGCACCATCCGACCGAAGGCGCTCCCCCTTACCGCCAGGTATGCGATTGCCGCAAACCGGCGCCCGGACTTTTTCATCAGGCAGCACGGGATATGGCCATCGATCTTACCGGATCCTTCATGATCGGCGACCGCTACCGGGACATGGAAGCAGCACATCGAGCGGGTGTAAAAGGAGTGCTGGTGAAAACGGGTTATGGTGCGGATGTTCTTGAAAACATCGGTCCCGATCAGGAAACACCGGAAGGGAAACCGGACCATATCGCGGAGAATATTTTAAAGGCCGTCCACTGGATACTGGAGAACCGGACATGAATATTCTGATCGTCAAACTCAGCGCCATCGGCGATGTCATTCATACGCTGCCTTCGCTTGCAGCCCTGCGCCGCCTGTATCCCGATGCGCACATCACCTGGGTGGTGGAAGAAGCGGCATCCGGTCTTGTCCTTCATCATCCACTGCTTGACCGGGTTATCATCTTTCGCCGTAAAAAATGGATCGAAGATTTTAAAACAGGAAACCTTAAATCTATTTGGCACGATGCGAGCTCATTTTTTTCCGGATTAAGAAGCCGGCGTTATGACCTGGTCATCGATTTTCACGGTCTGTTCAAAAGCGCCATGGTTGTGCTAGCAAGCGGCGGGAAAAGAAAACTGGGGTATAATTCCTGGCAGGAGCTGAGCGGCCTGTTTCTGAATGAAAAAATCCCGGAGGACATGAACAAACATGCGGTGGACCGATATCTGGATTTCCCGCGCTACCTTGGAGCGGAACCCGGGTCGGCCGAATTTATTCTGCCCGAGAATCTCGAGGCGGAGAAAAGAAGCCGCGCGCTGATGGATTCTTATAATCTGGCAGGAAAGAAATTCATCGCCGTCAATCCCGTTGCATACTGGGAAACAAAGCTCTGGGATAATGAAAAATTCGCAGTCCTTGCTGATTTAATTAAAGATAGAATGAAACTGGATGTGGTTTTTACGGGAAGCAGGA
>JAGFXG010000230.1 GCA_017860985.1 Deltaproteobacteria bacterium | reverse complement strand
AAAAGAAAAAAGGCTGGGCCAATAGACCCTGCCTTAATTCATCCCTGATATTGGGTATGATATTTTATCTTCCTCCTGGTTTGAGTCTTGTGTGTGCCTCGTCCAGATAAAAATTGATTTTTCAAGGCACGATCCGTCTCGACATACAGCTTCTGTAATCGTCGGCACAGCATCACAAGGTTTGCTGCCAGTTTTTCGTTGACGTACAAGACCGTCTTGCTCTATGCTTACCTCACGGTAAAGCAATGCCTTAGCGAAGATCATTTGGGCATCGAGATGATTTGTGATGGAAAGGAGGATTAAAATGTTTCGTTACAAGTTTATAATGATATGCATCTCACTTTTAAGCATCTTGTTGCTGAATACGACAGCAGACGCTCAGAAAGTTATGAGTATTCAGGTAAAAGAAGGCCAGTTGCGGGCCACGCCGTCGCATCTGGGTAAAATTGTGGCCCGGGTATCCTATGGCGACCGGGTGACTGTGTTAGAAGAACGAGGCGCCTGGAAAAAAGTATCACGCTCCAACGGAAAATCTCAGGGATGGATACACAACACGGCACTGACGAACAAACGGATAGCCCTGAAAGCCGGACAGAGTAATGTGGGAACTTCCGTTTCCCGGGATGAGATTGCCCTGGCGGGCAAGGGATTTAGCGAAGAGGTAGAAGCCCAGTATCGCAAAAGCAACAAAAATCTTGATTATACCTGGATTAACTGGATGGAGGCCATCAAGGTGTCTCCAAAACAGATGGAAGATTTTATCGTCGTCGGTCATCTGGCGCGCGGTGCTGAAGGAGGCAAGCCATGAACAAACTCATTTGGCGGGCAGGGATAATATTCCTGATATTGCTATCTTTGATCAGTTGCGCGGCGGTGGAAACGCTGACAACCGTGGCCACAGAAGTGGGTGTGCAAACCGGTACGATCAGTCGGTTGCATGGAGACTCTATCCGCAAAAGCACTGCGGCCGTGTCGAAAAGCCTAGAGGATTTTACTCCAGAACAGGAATATTACATCGGTCGATCCGTCGGCGCAATTGTCCTTGGAAAATATCAGGCTCTGGCGGATACAAAGGTCAATTCATATCTCAATGTATTGGGTCAGACTCTGGCGCAAGCCTCAGACATGCCGGAGCTGTATGGCGGTTATCATTTTCTGGTGCTCAACTCCGACGATATCAATGCGTTTGCCACACCGGGAGGTCATATTTTTATTACCCGAGGGCTGATTCGCTGCTGCCGCACGGAAGACGCGCTAGCCGCAGTTGTGGCGCATGAGATCGGCCACATTCAGTTAAGGCACGGCATGCGAGCCATTGAAAAGGGTCGGATGACGGAAGCGCTGACCATTTTAGCGCAGGAGGGCGCGAAATCATTTGGTTCACAAGAAGTCGCCCAACTGACGCAGGCCTTTGGCGGAGTGATTTCCGACATTACCAATACCATGATCAACAACGGCTATTCCCGTTCTTATGAATATCAGGCCGATGCGGCGGCGGTATCCATTCTCCAGCGGACGGGTTACAATCCCGGCGCATTGACGGAGATGCTGGGTGTCATGGCTAAACAAATAAAGCCCGGTGGAACGGATTTTGCGAAGACTCACCCTTCACCCCAGAACCGGATTGCCGAATTGAAGGAAAGCGGAAAGTCGTTTGCCGGCGGCGAGACGCCCACCGTCCGCACGGAGAGATTTACCAAAGCGGTAGGTCACCTATAGGATTTGGGGGATGGATTTAAAAAAAATATTCAGGGGCAGTAAGGCGAAACCTTTGCAGGGGCTTGCGGCTGGTATCGTCGGCGCCCTTGTAGCTTTTCTCTTTTTCTTCCCCGGCTGGCTTGATCGCTGGGAGGCAAAGACGTGGGACTGGCGGGTCAATATTCTGGCAAAACCATCGCCCGCCACCCAAAAGATCCGATTGATCCTGCTCGACCAGAACAGTCTGGACTGGGCTAAAGATGAAAACGGTTTGTCTTGGCCCTGGCCGCGCGAAGTTTACGGCACGATCATACAGTTCTGCAAGCGTACCGGTGTGCGCGCCCTGGCTTTTGACGTGCTTTTTACGGAACCTTCCAAATACGGCGTGACGGATGATCAGGCTTTGGCCTCTCAGGTGCGTGACTTTAAACATTTTGTGGGGGCTGTCTTTCTCAGCCGGACCGCGGGCAGCGAAAAAAAATGGCCTGCTTTTGCTCCCGTGCCTGCATTGAATATTCAAGGAATCGATTCATGGATGGCTGAAACCGGACATGACGCCTTTCTCCGAGCATCTTTTCCTGTGGTGGAAATATCGGCCGCCTCCAGCCTCCTCGCCAATGTACACCTCAATCCGGATTTTGACAGCGTCTATCGCCGGGGGGCGTTGTTTGAGGTTTTTGACAGCAAGGTTTTACCATCCCTCGCCCTGGCGAGTTATCTGACAGCTCAACCTGGTTCATCGTTAAGTATTTATCCGGGACACTTCATGATTGACGAGAAGGAAATCCCTGTCGACGCCGCAGGAAAAGTGATTCTCAATTTCCGCGGTCCATCGGGAACCCACAAAGCTTACAACGTCGCGTCGGTCATTCAGAGCGAACTGCGCCTTCAGAGCGGGGAAAAACCCGTGATCGATAACCTGGAAGACTTTAAAGATGCCTACGTCCTGTTCGGATTTTCCGCTCCCGGCCTTTTTGATCTTCGTCCTACTCCGGTTTCCGGCGTCTATTCCGGTGTGGAGATTTCCGCCACGATGCTCGACAACCTATTGGCCAATGATTTCATTCAGCCTGTTCCCACAGCTCTGGTGATTTTCTTGACTCTGCTCATTGCTCTTTTGGCCGGCATGGCGACATCTTCGGCATCCGGTATTTCCAGAAGCGTCCTGGTTTATGTTCTCTCTATCTGTGCGCCGGTGATCCTTTGTTTAATTGCTTACCGGTTGGGATTCTGGCTACCGTTGGTGGTTCAAGAGGTTGGCGTTGTCGTTACGCTTTTCAGTGCGGGCCTTATTTATTACACCACCGAGGGACGCCAGAAGATGTTCATCAAAAACGCCTTCAAACAGTATTTGAGCCCTGCTGTTATCGACCAAATCATCATGCACCCCGAACGCCTGAAACTGGGCGGAGAACGGCGCATGCTCTCCATCTTTTTCTCAGACCTGGAAGGTTTTACGGGCATCTCTGAGGGTCTGGATCCGGAAGCGCTCACGAATCTGTTGAATGTTTACCTGTCGGCCATGACCGACATCATTCATGAGGAAGGCGGCACCGTAGATAAATTCGAAGGCGACGCGATTATCGCTTTCTGGAACGCGCCGCTTGAGCAACCGGATCATGCCATCCGCTGTGTGCGAGCCGCGTTACGCTGTCAGGCGAGGCTTGCGCAAATGCAACCGGATTTTCACAAGAGACTTGGCAAAGATTTGAATATGCGCATCGGCATCAACACCGGCTACGCGGTGGTTGGCAATATGGGTTCTCACTCCCGGTTTGATTACACGATGATTGGAGACGCCGTGAATCTGGCGGCACGCCTGGAAGGCATCAACAAGCAGTTCGGCACCTATACGCTGATTTCACAAACCTCGATGCAACAGATGGGAGGCGTCTTCCCGGTGCGGGAAATTTCCCGGGTTGCCGTCGTTGGCCGCCGCGAACCTGTGGTG
>JAGFXG010000229.1 GCA_017860985.1 Deltaproteobacteria bacterium | reverse complement strand
ATTTGCAGATGATTTTCACGGTGCAGTGAAGATTGATCCTGTTCATGCACGACGAGTGTTAATTTCCTGTAGCTTGCTGCAATGTGGTTGATTCATTTTTACGATTATTTATGCTCTTTGAAAACCGAAAAAGGATAAACCGTATTTCCTGATTCAGGGGAATAATAAGACCTCCATTTTAAAGAAGCATTTGAAAAGCTGGATCATATTCATACATGTATATATTTTATTTTTATTTTATGGAAAGGAGGTGAATCGATTGATCATAAGAGCATTATTAGTTTTAGCCTGTTCTGTGAGCGGTTATTTTATCGTTTTTTATATGGCGCCGCCAAGCAGTGCAAATGCTTATTTACAGGCAATTGTCGGCTTTATTATAGGTTTTGTCGTTGCGCTGCTGGTCATCCGGGTTGAAAAAGACATCCGCAAGCTTTCTCTGAAAGTCATTGCGGGCGGTGTCATTGGCATGGTCATCGGTTTGCTGATCGCGTTAATTCTTGGTTTTGGCCTGAATATGGTCATCAAGATTACCCAGGATCAGCAGGTTGTTCCGTGGATCTATTTGCTCATGACAGGCATTCTGGGGTATCTGGGTCTTGTTCTCGGATCGAAAAAAGCGGAGGAGTTCACTTTCCGTGCTGTTGAAAGCAAGAATGCTGTTGATCACCGTTTGCTGGACACCAGCGTAATCATTGACGGAAGAATCGCGGATATTTGCGACACGGGTTTTATGGACGGAGAGCTGATTGTGCCGCGTTTTGTTCTGAATGAACTGCAATTCATCGCGGACTCCTCGGATTCCATGAAGCGTTCGCGGGGCAGGCGTGGTCTGGATGTCCTGAACAGGATGCAAAAAAGTTCGTCCATCAATATTGAGATCGTTGAACAGGATTTCCCGAAAATAAAGGGAGTGGACGGCAAACTGGTGGCCCTTGCCCAGAAATTGAACGCCAAACTGATGACCAATGATTATAACCTGAACAAGGTTGCTGAGTTGCAGGGTGTCCGGGTGCTCAACGTTAACGAACTGGCCAATGCGATGAAACCGGTGGTACTGCCCGGAGAACAGATGCTGGTCAAAATCATCCGCGAAGGCAAGGAACAGGGGCAGGGTGTCGGTTACCTGGATGACGGAACCATGATTATCGTGGACAGTGCGCAAAAAATGATCAACATGAACGTTGAAGTTGTTGTCACAAGCGTGCTGCAAACGACAGCCGGCCGGATGATTTTCACGGAACTGAAAGAGGCCGCCGAAAAGAAAAGCAACAATTCATAACTCATATTTCTGCTGTCTTTTTGACCGGAAAGAAAATACCTTTGGCGAACGGGCCCGGGAAAATGATTTTCCGGGCCCGTTTTATTATTAGGATGCATCATGAAAACAGTTGCAATCATTCCAGCAGGCGGTGCAGGCAAAAGACTGGGGCTTGATATTGCAAAGCAGTATATTCCGCTGGATTCATTGCTGTTACCGGAACGTGCAATGTTGTGATTGTCCACGACGGTGTTCGTCCTTTTGTTACCCGCGATATGATTACCCGGGTCGTTGCCGCGGCGGCCCAATGCGGTGCCGCCTCCATCGGTGTTCCGGCCAAAGACACGATCAAGGAAACAACCGATGAAAACATCGTGACGGCGACGTTGCGCCGTCAAAATTTGTGGCAGACGCAAACCCCCCAGGCTTTTGGGTATGATATTTTATGTCGGGCTTATGAGAAAGCCGGGAGAGATCATTTTTATGGAACGGACGACGCGTCTTTGGTTGAGAGAATGGGCGTGAACGTCCGAATGGTTGCCGGTTCGCATGAAAACATCAAAATCACGACGCCGGAAGATTTGCTGATCGCGGAAGCATTGATGGAAAATAAGAGAAAAGAAAAAATGGTTAACCGCAGCGGGCTGGGTTATGACAGCCATCGATTTTCACCGGACAGGAAGCTCATCCTCGGGGGAGTTGAAATCCCCTGCGATCGGGGACTGCAGGGGCATTCTGACGCGGACGCCCTGCTGCATGCCGTCTGCGACGCACTCTTGGGCATGGCCGGGGCGGGGGACATCGGCAGGCATTTTCCGGATACGGATGATGCGTATAAAAATATCTCCAGCCTTGTTCTTTTAGAACGGGTTTGCCAGATCATCATGGCAAAGGGATTTAACGTCAATAATATTGATGTCACGGTCATGATGGAAAAACCAAAATTGGCGCCTTATGCCGATGCCATGACGGCCAATATTGCCAGAACGTTACATATCCCTAAGACAGCCGTCAATATCAAGGCCAAAACAAATGAAGGCATGGGATTTGTGGGACGCGGGGAAGGTGTGGCCGTGCTGGCCATAGCCAGCGGCGTGGAAAGGATGAAGAATGGCTGACAGGCCAAGAGTAAGATTTGCGCCGTCACCCACCGGTGAACTGCATGTGGGAAACGCGCGCACAGCTCTGTTTAACTGGATGTTTGCCCGTCATCACGGCGGCAGTCTGGTTCTGCGTATAGAAGACACGGACGAATCCCGCAGCGCGCTTTCCTATCAGGTCAATCTGCTCGATGATTTGAAATGGCTTGGCCTGGATTGGGATGAAGGGCCGGAGAAAGACGGAGCGTACGGTCCTTATAAACAAAGCGAGCGGCTCGATCTCTACGCAGACCATCTGAAGAAGCTGATTGATGCGGATCTTGTCTATCCCTGTTACTGCACCGGGGAAGAGCTTGAAGAGGAACGTCAGGCGCTCATTTTGAGCAAACGAATGCCCCGCTACATGGGGAAGTGCCGCAACCTCAACACCGGCGAGCGCGATGCGCTGGCGGCTCAGGGCCGAAAACCATCCTGGCGTTTTAAGGTGCCCCGGAAAACCGTCGAATTCAGCGATCTGGTCCGGGGACTGATCAGGTTTGAAGGTGAATCCATCGGCGATTTTATCATTGTCCGTTCCAACGGTATGCCGGCCTATAACTTTGCGGTGGTCATCGACGATCATTTAATGGCGATTACGCACGTGATCCGCGGTGAAGACCACCTGTCCAACACTGCCCTGCAAATCATGCTTTATCGGGCTTTAGGTTTTGAGCCGCCGGTTTTCGCCCATCATTGCCTGATTCTGGGCAGGGACCACGCCAAACTCAGCAAACGTCACGGTTCCGTGTCCGTTGGCGAGTTCCGCAGGAAAGGCTATCTTCCGGAAGCGCTTCTGAATTATCTGGGACTTCTGGGAAGTTCGTTTGCCGACGCCCGCGAAGTGATGTCTCAGTCCGAAATGGTTGAAGCATTTTCCCTTGAGCGTGCATCGAAAAGCGGCGCGGTTTTTGATGAAGAGAAGCTGCGCTGGCTCAATTCAGTTTACATTCGAAGCCTGACGGCTGATGATTTAATGAACAGGCTCTGGCCTTTTTTACGCCGTGCCGGCTATCAGCCGGAAGAGCTGGATCCCTGGTGGCTTAAACAGGTTGTCGAAACCGTGAGAGATGAATTGACGGCGCTGGCCGATATCGGTGAACACATTGCCTTGTTTTTTGATAGCCGGTACCGGATGACATCCGAGGCTAAACAGGTTCTCGATTCCGCAAGTGCGAGAAAAGTGGTTCTGGCTTTTGGTGAATATCTGGATACCGCCGCAGGATTGCCGCTGGAGATTTATGCGGCGGCAATAAAACATGCCAGGGAACGCTCCGGCATCAAGGGCAGGGATTTATTTATGCCGGTGAGGGCGGCGCTTACCGGAAAAGTCAAAGGCCCCGAGCTGGAGAAGGTATTTGCCATTTTGGGAAAAGAGTCCGCGGTTAAAAGGCTGAAACAGGCATATCCATGATCCCTTGCCTTCATCGTTACATCCGGCGGAAGGGTATGCTTTTATAATGCAACTTCAGGGAGCAGAATTTTGAAAAAATCCAAAACCAGTTTCTTTTGCCAGCATTGCGGTTATATGTCGCCCAAGTGGCTGGGCAAATGCCCGTCCTGCAACGGCTGGAACTGTTTTGCCGAGGAGCTGGTTTCCCAGCCGGATTCAGGGGGACGTACCGGTATGTCTTTTGACAGCAAACCGATGCCCATCGAAGATATTTCGGCCGATGAAGGCGAGCGCATGCTCACCGGCATTGCGGAGATTGACAGGGTGCTCGGCGGCGGAATCGTAAACGGTTCCGCAATTCTGATCGGTGGCGAACCGGGCATCGGCAAATCCACGCTGATGCTTCAGGTCATGAAAAATATTGCCGTTGGCGGCAGGAAGGTTCTCTATGTTTCCGGAGAGGAATCCGCTCATCAGATCAAACTTCGCAGCAACCGCATTGGCGCACAGGCGAAGGATTTGCTGGTCCTGGTGGAAGTGTCCCTGGAGAAAATCCTCGATCATGTGAAAAAGATTGAACCGGCTATTGTCGTAATTGATTCCATCCAGACAGTGTATTCGGGTGATCTGATGTCGGCGCCGGGCAGTGTCGGGCAGGTGCGAGAAGCCTCTTCGAGGCTCATTCTTTCGGCCAAGAAAAACGGAATTCCCGTGTTTTTGATCGGTCATGTCACCAAAGACGGTTCAATTGCCGGGCCAAAGGTCCTTGAACACATGGTGGACACCGTTCTTTATTTTGAAGGAGATTCCGGACATGCCTACCGGATTATTCGCAGCATCAAAAACCGCTTTGGACCGACCAATGAAATCGGCGTTTTTGAAATGCAGGATAAGGGTCTCAAAGAAGTCCCCAATCCGTCAGCCTTCTTTTTAGCTGAGCGGCCTCAAAATGCGCCCGGTTCCGTCGTGGTACCCAGCCTCGAAGGCACCCGGCCGATTTTAGTGGAAATTCAGGCGCTGGTCAGTCAGTCCAACCTGGGCATGCCGCGACGTACGGCCATTGGTGTGGACCACAATCGCGTGTCGCTTCTGGTTGCTGTTTTGGACAGAATCTGCGGTCTGCATCTGGGAGGTTCGGATATCTTTATCAATGTTGCGGGTGGAGTCCGGGTGGAAGAACCGGCCGTTGACCTGGGCGTGGTCGCGGCGATGGCGTCGAGTTTTCTGGATCGTCCGGTTGATCCCCGAACGGTCATTCTGGGGGAGGTAGGACTCACCGGCGAGGTGCGGGCTGTGTCCCAAATGGACGTTCGGGTGAAAGAGGCGGCACGCCTTGGCTTTAACAAATGTATCCTGCC
>JAGFXG010000023.1 GCA_017860985.1 Deltaproteobacteria bacterium | reverse complement strand
CAGTGCGAAAAGATCATCATAGAAATAAACGACAACGACTGCAACAACTACAAATACAATAAAGGCAAGAATCAGTTCGGTGTTGTTGACCGTCAAAATATTTCCAAAAAGATAGCTGAACAAATCAACATTGAATCCTCCGGATAAACTGGCCAGGATAATGCCAACCGCAATCCCCAGCGAAGAAACGATTCCGATGGCGGCATCCGCATTGATCTTCCTGGACGACGTTAGCTTGTAAATAGCCAGAGAGGAGAAAATCACCAGCGGAAGTGCCGCCAGGGTAACATAAAGAGGGCTTACCCCGATTAAAAGGACGACGGCCACGCTGCCAAATGTCGTGTGGGCCAGACCGTCACCAATCAGGGAAAACCTCCGCAGGACAAGGAACATCCCCAGAAGCGCTGAAACGGCGGCAATCAAGACACCCGCAATCATTGCCCGCTGGACAAATCCGTATCTCATGACTTCAATCAAATCCATCAAATGCCCCCTTTGGACCGATCGTGTTGATGGCAGATGATATGCTGACTTGACGGGCCAAAAATTCCGGCCATGTCCCGGGAAGAACAAAAGTCCTTGAACGTACCCGAAAAGATGACTTTCTTATCCAGATAAAGTAGGTTGTGCGCGTACTGACCGATAACACCGATATCATGCGTCACAAGAATCACTGTGGTTCCTTCCTGCCGGCTCATCTCACCGGTGAGTGAATAAAACATTTCCCGTGTTTCCGGATCCAATGCCGTGGTCGGTTCGTCAAAGATCAGCAACGCCGGCCGCCGGATGAGCGCCCTGGCCAGCATGGCCCGCTGCTGCTCTCCGTAAGACAGTTCCCCGATCAAACGCGATGCGAGGTGGCCGATCGCCATCATCTCGAGTGTGCGTTTTAGAGCGGCCGCATCTCTTTGAGTCAAACCCATTTGAACAACTTCTTCAACTGTCCCGGGGAAATGAGTATTCAAGGCGCTGAGACGCTGCGGCAGATAACCGATTTTCCCCCACTGCCGGAAGCTGCCGACAGGCGTGCCGAATAGCTCAACCCTGCCCTGTTCAGCCCTTAAAATGCCCAGGATGTTTTTAATCAGCGTGCTTTTGCCGGAACCGTTGGGTCCCACAATCCCCAGATAGGTCCCCTTTTCCACGGCAAAAGAAATGTTGCTGATCACATCGATGCCGTTGTACCGGAAGGTCAAATCATCAACACGAATTACGGGCATTGCATTCCCTTTTTCAAATTTTCCAGATTTCTTGCCATCAGAGAAATGAATGACACACCGCTTTGAATGTCTTTTTTGCTGACGTCCTGTCCATTGCTGAGCTTGAGCAGTCCCGCCCCGGTTTCGGAGGCAATGGTTTCAGCCAGCCTTGGCGCGGCAAGATCTTCATAGTAAATATACGGCAGCTTTTGTCCTTTGACCTTTTCAATCAGCACTAGGATCTGCTGCGGTGAAGGTTCCGCATCCGCCGACATATTATAGGCGGCCAAGTACTGAAGACGGTACCGGCTGGCGGGATAAGCAAAGGCCCAGTGACCGGCATGCAGGATGGTTCTTGTCCTGCAGTTGGATAACTGCTCACGATATTTTTTATCCAGATCGATCAGCCTGAGTTTATAGTCCCGCGCGTTCTGTTCATAAAATACACTGTTTTTCGGATCCTTGCGGATGAAAGCTTTTGTGATATTGTCGATCATTTTCTGTGCGTTATCGAAGTCCAGCCAGATATGCGGATCCCGCTTTCCCGCTTGATGAGTGACGCTTTCCTTCAGACCGGACCGATTCTCTGAATGATGCTCATGATGTTCCGGCAAAGGCAGGAAAGAAGCACCCTGCCCCGTTTCGACTGCCAGCATGTTCGTTTTGTCAGCGACGGCATCAATCACTTTGCGGGCCCAGTTCTCCATTTCAAAACTGGTAAAAAGAAAAATATCCGTCTTACCGATCCGCATGATATCATCCGGCTTCAGCTCATAGTGATGAGCGTCGGATGCGGGCGGCAGCAGCATCGTAACGGTGATTTTATCGCCGCCAACATTGCGGGCAAAATCATACAGGGGAAAAATCGTGGCAATCACTTTCATGCGCGAATTTTCCCCGGTGCGCGTGTCTTCCTGTTTACAGCTCGCCGTGAATAAAAGCCCGATCATGAACAGCAGCAGTAATATTTTTTTTGTATTCATCATTGACGATCCTTTTTTCACAACCGTTTCCGTGATGTCAATGTTCCGCGGCATCCTGACAATGTCTGCCCGGCGCGCAACGTACTCGTATCATTAACCCTGACCGTTTCTCTCTGTACCGGTTGCGGGTGTACCAAAATTGCAACCAAGTTGCAATAGCTATCCGCGCCTCTCACAAGAGATCGTTGCCCTTCTGCGCCTGATCAGTTATGGTTCCGCCTATCAAAACATGTTATAATGAATAATACGGAAGGTACAAGTATTCACTGAAGCACTATCATCATAGCAGAAAAAAAGGAGGATGAAGCAATGAAGCCTATCGGACCTTTAATGTGGGAGCATCGCCTGATTGAGAAAATGCTCGGCCATATGATGCGGCACATGGACAGGGCAGAGACTGAAAAAAAAATCAATCCTTTCATCATTGACGCGGCTGTTGATTTCATTCGCATCTATGCGGATCGAACTCATCACGGCAAAGAAGAGGAAATTCTGTTTCGGGATCTGGCCCAAAAAGAGCTGACGGCCGACCTGAAAAACACCATGCAGGAACTGCTTGATGAACATGTCTGGGGCAGAAAAACCACGGCACAGGTCGTTGCGGCCAAAACAGCGTATTTATCGGGGGAGGAAGAGAAACTTGGCGATATTATCAGTCTGGCACGGGAACTGGGAAGCTTCTATCCCAAACACATCGAGAAAGAAGACAAACATTTCTTTTATCCCTGCCAGGAATACTTTAGCCTTCCGGAACAGGAAAAAATGCTGGCCCAATTCTGGGAGTTTGACCGAAAAATGATTCATGAAAAATATAACAAAGTTGTCGACGACTACAGCGGCCTGTAAAAACCCATGGCGTCATGCACTGTCGGGAAAACAGTGCATGACGCACCATCATTTCAATACCGCCAGCCCCAGAATCCGAAAGCAAGGACGTTCATTACAACGGGCACGGCGTAAATGATACCGAGAGTCGTCAACTTGGCCTTCATCGATTTGAGGCTGATGACTAAAATGGCAAAGCAGAAGAAGTGGAAGTAGCCGATCAGGAAAATCAGCCAGACACCTTTGAAGGACAGGTACCAGAAAGGATACTCCCAGACAAGGTGTCCGCCGATGTTCAACAGGCATTCCACAAAGACGCAAAACACGCTGTATCCGATAGCCCAGAACCATTTTTCGGGAAGCCCCAGGATTTTCTCTTTTTTACTTTCGGAAAGCGTATTGTAATAAACAATGCCCACCAACAAAAACATGAACATGATTTCAATATTCCATCCGACCATCGTGCGCAATGCAGTGTCACCGGGGGTTGTCCAGAAAGCAGAACGCTGTGTAAAATGAAGGACCCATCCGTTCCAGGTCTCGTTGAAGAAATCCACCCCAAAAATGGTCAACCCGGCCAGCACTGCATTCCAGTCGCCGGTCTTTCTCGCATCCTTGATTTCACGCGAATAAACATAAAAGACAATGGCCAGAAGAGGAATAATGTACCATTTGATCATGGAAAGATCGCGCAGTCCGCTCAACGCCTGTTCGGTTGCTGCTGTCATGTTCACCTCCTTGAAACGGTCATAAATTTATTTCCGGGTGCATCGTTTCCAACATACCGGCTCTATTGAGGCAATTTAATCTTCTGCCCCAGCAGTAAAGAATCGGCATCCGACATGTTGTTGATGCGCCGCAGCTCTTCGACGGTAACAGAACAGCTTTTGGCCAGAGAAAACATCGTATCGCCTTTTTTGACCGTATATCTTTTCAGGGACTTTCTAGCAACCGGTTCAGGCGCTCCGGACGGAACAAGAATTTTACGTCCGACATAGAGGGGATCGTCAATTTTAATATTATTCAGCTTTAAAAGCACCGCCAGGGTTGTTCCATGCTTCCTTGCAATGGTGTTCAGATTGTCACCAGGTTTGACTCGATAGGTGATCGTTTTTTCCGCAGGAGGTTTTGCTTCTAAAGTCTTTTTTGATCCGGTCTCAATTGTTCTTTCCTGCGTCTTGTCCGCATCTGCAGTCAGCACAGCAGGAGACGCGCTCGAAAAATATTCAGATACAGACAGGGCAACCGCTGAAGCAATGGTTTTTCTGAATTTGCTCGTTTTCAGCAGTCGCTCTTCCTCGTCATGGGAGAGGAATGCGGTTTCCAGTAGCACGGCCGGGATATCCAGCAGCTTTAATACGCGGAAAGGCGCCTCATGGAACTGGGGATACTTCAGACAGTGAACGCGGCCGAGCTGATCAAGCAAATGAGAAGCGTATGTTTTAGAAAGATTGATGGTATTCGTTTGAAACATGTTCAGGATGATCTCGCCGGATTGATTATTGCCTTCTCCTTCGGGCACACCGCCGATTATATCGGAAAGGTTTTCATTGTTCGCCAGCAGTTTGGCGGCTTCGTTGCTTGCAGCACCTGTGGACAGGCAATATACTGAACTGCCCCTGGCCTGGCGGTTTCTGGCCGCATCGGCATGCACGCTGATAAAAAGATGTGCATTCGTCTTTCGGGCCACATTCAGACGCCTGCTGAAAGACACATAATAGTCCCCGTCACGGGTCAATACCGCGCGATATCCTGGCATTCTGTCAATCGCTTTTTTGATGTCACGACCGATTGCCAGTACGACATGCTTTTCATACGTTCCGTTCTGGCCGATGGCTCCGGGATCTTCCCCGCCGTGGCCGGGGTCAATGACAATTACCCTTCTTTTCACGGAAGTGACTCTGACGGGTTCCTGCGGGATTTCCTCCTTAACTGCCGCCTGCCCAACAATAATATCCACTACGACACGGTCAGGCTTTTCCATAAACTTTTTCAGCTTGAAAACTTCCGCTTTGATATGCGGCCCCAGGACAATGGTAATGATACATTTATCGCGGCCCGTGGATTGAAACAGGATCTTACTGATTCCGGGTTTATCGATCACCTTTTCAGCGGGCAGTGATGAATGCAGAGAGGCACCGGAAAATTCCAGGGTGAGTGTATTTTCAGTTATTTTGAACTGATAGTTCGGATCGGCGCTGAGATCAAAAACAACTCGCGTGTGATCCGGTGCCGCCCAGTGGCGGACGTTGGTGATTTCGGTCGCGGCAAACCCCTGAGCAGACAAAAAAAATACAGATAAAAGAATCGCCAGGCAGGATAGCAGTCTTCTCATTTGCTTTGTCATTACCGAATCCATGATTTAAATTATCAAATTTCCACAACAACTGCAACCTTTAAGAACAAGGTTCAAGGAACAAGGAACAAGGAAAAGATCCGATTATCTTAATATCAAACTTATAGTTTGACCATTGACCCTTGCACCATGAACCTTGAATCTTGTGTCTTGTACCTTTTTATAAAAATGGTTGACAAGCTTCTTTGTACATGCGATTTTCTCCGCACAAATTAAAAAACCAAAATGAAGGACAGCGATGCAGGAAAATCGATTCAAAGAAGCTTTATTGAACCCCTCCGCATTCCCGGTTACCTGGGAGCTGGTTCCGGGCAGGGGCGCCAGGGAAGTCGCGCAGGATAAAGCCCTGGCCCTGGCCGCACAGGCTGCATCCAACAACCAAATTTATGCCCTGACCCTCACGGACAATCCGGGAGGGACCCCGGCCATGTCCGCCGATTTCATGGGAAGTGAAATTGTCAAGCTGGGCATCGAGCCACTCGTCCATTTTACCTGCAAAGACAAGAACCGCAATGCCATTGAAAGCAGCCTGTACGCCCTCGACCGCGCAGGCGTCCGAAACCTACTGGTCATGAGCGGCGATTACCCGGTTTCGGGTTACCGCGGAAGGCCCGCCCCTGTCTTTGATCTGGATCCGATTCATGTTCTGCAGTTGATATCGGACATGAACAGAGGGCTTGAATATCCGGGAATGAAAGACACCATCCGTCACCGACCCGCTGATTTTTTTGCAGGGGCGGTTGTCTCTCCCTTCAAGGCAACAGAAGCGGAGCAGATCGTCCAGTACAGCAAACTGAAGAAAAAGATCGAAGCCGGCGCCCGGTTTATCGTCACGCAGCTGGGATATGACGCAAGAAAATTTCATGAAGTGCTGCTATACATGAAACAAAACGGTTTCGACATTCCACTGATTGGAAACATCTACATTCTGCCGTTCGGCGCGGCTAAAATGATGAACCGCAACGATCTGCCCGGATCGGTCGTTACCGATAAACTGCTGGCAGACCTGGATCGCGAACGGAACGATCCTGACAAGGGACAAGGCGCCAGAATCCTTCGCGCCGCCCGGATGTATGCCATTCTCAAAGGCATGGGCTTCAGCGGCGTGCACATCGGAGGACACAACATTAAATACGAACAGGTAGATGCAATAATCGATATGGGTGAATCTCTCACATCGCAGTGGAAAGACCTGTTGCAGTATTTTGATTACCCCATCGACGGTGGATTTTATTACTATGAGAAGGATCCGGAGACGGGCCTCAACCGCGAAGTCCCCGTTAAACTCAAAGATCAGCTGACTGATGTTAAAATCGGATGCTCTTATGGATTTTCACGTTTCTTCCACCGGTTCATGTACGAACCCGGGAAAAATCTATACACCTTCATGAAAAGGCTGTGCGGCAAAGTGCAGGGAACGAAAATGGAAGGGCCGTTTCACAAGATGGAACACCTGACTAAGGTTGCCCTTTTTGACTGCAGAGACTGCGGTGACTGCGCCCTCATCGACGTGGCCTATCTCTGTCCGATGTCGCAATGTCCGAAAAACCAGCGCAACGGCGCCTGCGGTGGAAGCTACAAAGGATGGTGTGAAGTCTATCCGGGAAAGAGGCATTGCATTTATGTCCGCGCCTATGCCCGGCTGAAAAAATATGCAGAGGAAGGACAACTGTCCGTGGAAATTGTCCCTCCCTGCAACTGGGATCTTTATCAAACCTCCTCCTGGATCAATTACTATCAGGGAAAGGATCACACCTCCCAAAAGCTCAGCGACAAATCCACCTGATGATTTTATTCATTGAAGATTACGGCGTGGATATAGTAGAAACCCTGCGTGGGCGATTAGCTCAGTTGGATAGAGTACTGGCCTCCGAAGCCAGGTGCCGTGAGTTCGAGTCTCACATCGCCCACCAATAAAATCATAGTGAAGATGCCTTACATCTTCAGGAATTATAATGAACATGTGGAATAAGGAATCACTCATAAAAGTCAGATATCTGTTGATCATAGCTTCAATGATCATCATGTTGATTGCCAGTTCGGGAAGCGGCGAGCAAGTTAAGAAGAGTCCGGAAATCAAGACAGATTCAGAAGCTCTATCGACAGAGGGAAAAACAACGTCAGAATTCTCAGCCCTTGACGAATCCGATGAGTCTTCGGAAGTCCTTGTGGCTGAAAAAATGACTGAACTGAAACAGCGTCTGGCCATGAACGGAGTTCCCGAAGAATGGTTTGATGAGCAGACCCGGCATGAATCCTTCAGGATTCACTCCAGGATTGCCCGATACTTTCAGAAGGCTGCTGAAAAACAGGTGGATTACGACAAGCAACGCGATCGGGAATGGTACTTCGCGAGGCTTGGCGTGGAAGCCAAGATTGAAAAAGGCAAGACATTCATTGAAGCCCACAAACCTATCTTCGACAGGGCCGAAGCAAAACACGGTATCCATAAGGAATTGATCGCAGCTATTGTGGGCATCGAAACCAATTTCGCTGATCGTCATCAGCGGGGGAATTTTTACGCGTTCAATTCGCTGGTGTCTCAATATATTTTTACAAAACGGAAGAAGTTTGCCGTCCGGGAAATCGCAGCTCTTTACAAATTTTCTAGAAAGACGGGGCATCCGCCGCAGTATTTTACAAGTTCTTACGCGGGCGCGATCGGATGGGGGCAGTTCATCCCTTCGTCGCTGCTGGCTTTTTTCATCGATTCAAACGGCATTCATGAGGACACAGACCCGTTCTCCCTCGAAGATACCATTTTCAGCGTGGAGAATTACCTCTACAGGCATAATCTGTCAGGAAATAATATTTATGATCGGGACGCCAGATACAAAGCTGTTTTCGCATACAACCACAGCGATATTTACGTAACCGCCGTTCTCTATATTTATGAAGGTCTGCGGGATTATTTCCACCCGGCAAAACCGGAACAACCGGTTCGCCCTCCTGAGGATGCAGCCAAATCAGCGGGGGAAAGCGCTCTGCCCTCCCATTGATTTCACAGATTTTTTTACGAATCTCACAGACCCTTGCTGACCGGTTTCTTTGAAAGCATAAATCGATACAGGTGTTGAAAAAAGTACCGGACTATAATAAAAGTCAATCATAAGATCATACAGAAAGAACCTGGCGATACAAGTTTCGGAATTAGAAAGGAGAGCGCGATCCATGGCGGACACAGACGGAATCAAAGAAGCTAAGATGTTTTATACCGATATCCCGCAAAAAACCGAGGGATTTTTCCTCAAAGGAATGAATTCTCAGGATTGGGGAATGAAAAACAGACTGGCGAGGATATTTAATCCGGTCTCCGGACGGACCGTCATGCTGGCCATCGATCACGGCTATTTTCAAGGGCCCACCACCGGTTTGGAACGGGTCGATATCAACATCCTTCCTTTGACGCCTTATGCGGACACCCTGATGCTGACCCGCGGCATGCTGCGCAGCGTTATCCCGCCCTCGACGCCTCAATCCATTGTACTTCGGGTTTCAGGAGGTGCCAGTATTCTCAAGGAACTTTCCAATGAGGACATTGCCGTGGACATTGAAGAATCCATCCGTTTAAACGTCTGCGCCATGGCTGTCCAGGTCTTCATCGGCGGCGAATATGAAAAGCAGTCCATCATCAACATGACCCGGATGATTGATATCGGCACCCGCTACGGCATCCCAACGCTTGCCGTGACCGCCGTCGGCAAAGACATGGCCCGCGACGCTCAATACTTCCGGCTCGCCTGCCGGATCTGTGCTGAACTTGGCGCCCATTATATCAAGACCTACTACATCGATAAAGACTTCGAGACCGTTACTGCATCCTGTCCTGTGCCGATTGTCATTGCCGGAGGGAAAAAGATACCGGAAGCCGAAGCGTTAACGATGGCCTACAACGCGATCCAGCAAGGCGCCGCCGGCGTCGATATGGGGCGCAATATTTTTCAGTCTGATGCTCCAGTCGCCATGATCAAGGCCGTAAGGGCCGTCGTCCATGACAACGCGACTCCGGCCGAGGCAATGGATCTTTATCAAACATTAAAGAATCAATGAAAGTTTCCTACTGGTATAATAATAACGATATCCGGATCGAAGACGTGTCAACTCCTGTAGCCGGACCCAAGGAAATGCTGGTCAAGGTGATTTCCTGCGGCATATGCGGCAGTGATATCGTCGAATGGTACCGATCCCCGCGAGCCCCGCTGGTGCAGGGTCACGAAATTGGAGCCGAGGTGGTTGCAACAGGAGCTGACATAAAGAAATATCACATTGGCGACCGTGTTTTTATTGCCCCGAAAGTGCCTTGCGGAACATGTTTTTATTGCCGAAACGGACATGATCCTCAATGCTCGGAAGTTCGTGAACGCCTTCCCGGCGGTTTTGCCGAATACATCCTGGTTCCGGAAATTCTTGTGGAACGCGGAACGTATCTCCTGCCACAAAGCATAACCTACGATCAAAGCACATTCATTGAACCTCTTGCCTGCGTCGTCAGGGCCCAGCGGCGGGCCTGTGTGAAAAAAGAGCAGTCTGTAATGGTCATCGGTTGCGGAATGGGCGGACTGCTTAATGTCAAACTGGCCAAGGCAAAAGGATGCAAAGTAATAGCAGTCGACATAAACCAAACAAAACTGGAATATGCTGCACGGATGGGGGCTGACATCACTCTGAATGCTGCCGATAACATTCCCGATCGGCTGGTTTCTCAATATGGTAAAAAGGCTGACGTCGTATTCCTGTGCGCATCGGCTGATTCAGCGGTGGAACAGGCATGGAAATGCGTGGATAAGGGCGGTACGATTGTCCTGTTTGCCGTTCCCGCACCGGATAAACAAGTCGTTGTTCCTGTCAACGATTTCTGGATGAAGGAAATAACCATCCAGACTTCATACTACTGCGGACCTCCCGATATCGCAGAAGCAATGAATCTGATAGCATCGCGTAAGGTTGTGGTTGATGATTTGATCACTCATCGACTACCTTTAACAGATATTGTGAAAGGTTTTAAACTGGTGTCAGACGGCCGGGATTCAATTAAGGTAATCATCAAACCCCATGAATGAAAAAGCTCTGCTGATCCTGCAATGTATTGAAATAAGAAGACAAAACCAACCTCCCCCTGCCCCCGCCAAAAGGGGACAAAAGACGGTTGCTGAGTCGGTCGGTCGAAGCGGGTCGCTGAGCCTCTCAAAGCGTGATCCGGAATCCAGGGTAACAAGAGGAAGGGTTCCCCGCCTGCGTACCCTATAGGGCACAAGCGGGGACGACGTCTGGATGCCGGCCTGCGTAACCTGAAGGTCACAAGACCGGCATGATAACTTTTATTGTAATTCCACCATGTAATAGTCCTTGATTTTTTATTTTGTATGGTATAGAAAACGCGTTCACAATTTAATAGGGACTCCCCTTGCTCCTGAAATTGATCAGGGGCTTTAGAGCCGAAAGGAGGAATTTTGAAAAGATACGAAGTTATCGCTATTGTCAAAACGGATTTGACGGAAGAAGAAATCAACGCCATCATGGAGCGGTCTTCCAACATCATCACCGAACGCCAGGGGGTTATCGCCAAAGCTGAAAAATGGGGCAAACGGCGGCTGGCCTACGAAATCAAAAAACAGAAAGACGGATTTTATTTTTTCATCGACTACGCCGGTGAAGGTTCCATTGTGGACGAGATGGAAAGAAATTTTAAAATCGATGACCGGGTTTTAAAATTTATGACCGTCGCCAAGGAAGGTGCTGTGACCCGCGAAGGTATGGAAGCGGAAGTTGCCGCAGCGGAAGTGAAGCGCACGCAAATACGAATCGAAACCGACAATTCGGCAGCAAACAAAGATGAAAAGCCCGCAGGCGAAGCGAGAACCGTCAGGCCGGCTCCGCGAAAAACAATCACCCGGGAAGAAAATACAACGAAAGGGGAATAACCATGGCTATATCCAACGGCGAAAGACCATCACGTCCGCCTCACAAGAAATTTTTCCACAGAAAGAAATTCTGCCGTTTCTGCACGGACTCCAATGTTAAAATTGATTATAAAAACCCGGTCATTCTCAGTAATTTTGTCACAGAGCGCGGCAAGATTATGCCCAGAAGAATCACCGGGAACTGCGCCGGTCACCAGAGAGAACTGACGGTGGCCATTAAGCGCGCCCGCACCATTGCGATCATGCCTTTTGTTACTGCGGAAGGCAGGTAGAAAGATTTACCGAGACGCCGGCCGGTTTACTCATGTGGATTGTAACCGGCCGGCGTTGATATATCCGCAGACGCAAACGCTTTTCAATATCATAAACACATTTCAGCGCAGGTTATGCCTTTGGCAAAAACAAATTTATTGTCTTCTAACAGCCCGTTTTTCAAGCTGTTGCTGATTATCACATTTTTTTCAGCAGCCTCCCTGATCCCCTTCATCGGTTTACTGTTCCTCATGACACTGCCGATGGTTTTATTTGTCCTGTACCTTCTGAACGACCAGACAAAAATACTGCTTGCCTTTCTGGTCGTGCTTTGCGCCATGGCAATCCTCCTTACGTCCATTCATGCCGTCATACCCGTGTTGGCCGTGGCTGCGATGGGACTTGCCGGTATGGTGATGGCACGGACAGCACAAAAGAATTATTCAATTGAAATCATCACGATCATGCCATCTTTGATTATCCTGGGTGCAATCGCCTTTTATGTTTTCTACAGCGCATTACAGCTTTCCATAAGTCCCTGGCTTCTGGTTGAAAAATATTTCACACAGGCTGTTGAATTAAACGTAAATTTTTACAGCCGGTTGCCCTTAAAGCCCGAAGAACTCAAGGCGATCCAGGACAGCAAACCTTCAATCATACAACTTTTTACCGGAATTTTCCCTGCTCTTTGCATCATTGCGGCATTGTTCACATTCTGGGTGAACGCGCTCACGGGAAACAGAATCCTTTCCAAAGCAGGTGTTGTCCTGCCCCAACTTTCCGGCCTTTGCGAATGGCGGGCACCGGGCTGGCTGGTGTGGTTTTTTATTGCAGGCGGCGGCCTGAGTTTACTTGCACAGACAAATATCCGTTTTTTAGGACTCAATGTTTTTCTTGTTGCATCTTCCCTCTATTTGCTTCAAGGCCTCGCTATTGTTAGCTTCTTTTTTCAGCACAAACATATCCCCTTCTTTTTCCGCTGGCTCAGCTATTTTTTAATTGCGATTCAGCAAATTCTTATGATAGCAATAGCGCTAATGGGATTATTCGACATCTGGATTGATTTTCGGAAATATTTTCGTAAAGATCAGACAACAATTTGATTTTATAAACAATTCAATGATAGCAGGAGGTTTTCCATGAAGGTTATTTTAAAACAAAACGTGCCTTCTCTGGGCAAGGCCGGCGATCTGATAAAGGTCAATGACGGTTATGCCCGCAATTTGCTGATTCCGAAAGGCCTGGCTGTCGAGGCAGACGATAAGAACATCAAAGCCTTTGAATTTGAAAAAAAGAATATTCTGCAAAAAGCGCAAAAAGAAAAAGCCGGCGCGCAGGAACTGGCTGCCCGTCTGTCTGAGGTTACACTGACGTTACCGCGAAAAGTGGGTGATCAGCACAAGATATTCGGTTCAGTCACATCCAAAGATATCGAAGTGGCTCTCAAGGAAAAAGGCTTCGACATCGACCGTAAAATGATCGTGCATGATGAACAGATCAAATCCCTGGGTGAGTTTAAAGTAAAAATAAAGCTGGCACCGGGTATCGAAACGGAACTGAAAGTGAATGTTGTCGGCGAAGAATCATGAAAGATATTGATCCTGCATTATATAAGCTTCCCCCGCAGAATATTGAAGCGGAGCAATCCATTCTGGGCAGCATTCTGCTGGAGAATCATGCCATTAACGCCGCGCAGGAAATTATCAACCCGAATGATTTCTACAATGAAGCGCACCGGAAA
The DNA here is from genome assembly GCA_017860985.1 of Deltaproteobacteria bacterium. Lineage (GTDB taxonomy): Bacteria > Desulfobacterota > Syntrophia > Syntrophales > Smithellaceae > UBA8904. The sequence continues at coordinate 3,834 of JAGFXG010000023.1, read as the reverse complement.
ATTTTTTCCGTCATCGCCGATCTCGCCGACAAAAACGAACCGGTTGACCTGATTACGTTAAGCAACGCCCTCAAAGACAGGAAGATTCTGGATTCGGTGGGGGGAACCGCTTACCTTGCTTCACTGGTGGATAATGTCCCCTCCGCAGCCAACGTGTCCAACTACGCCAAGATTGTCAAAGAAAAAGCGATTCTGCGCGGGCTGATCGGTTCAGCCACTGAAATCATCAACAGCTGCTATGAAACCGGCTCTGATGTTGATCAGGTGCTGGACCAGGCGGAGCACAGAATTTTTGAAATATCCGAAAATAAAGTCCGGACTTCTTTCTACCCTATTAAAAATATCGTCAGGGAAAGTTTCAAGGCCATCGAAGACCTCTTTGCCCGCAAGGCACTGATCACCGGCGTGGCTACCGGGTTTGAAAAAATCGATGACATGACGTCCGGTTTGCAGAATTCCGACCTGATTATTATCGCCGGGCGCCCCAGCATGGGAAAAACAGCTTTCGCGCTCAATATCGCTCAGTTTGCCGCGCTGGAAACCCAGACACCCGTTGCGATTTTCTCACTTGAAATGTCCAAGGAGCAGTTGGCATTCAGAATGCTCTCGTCCGAAGCAAAAGTTGATTCAGGGCGGATTCGCAAAGGCTATTTAGGGGAAACCGATTGGCCTAAACTGACAACGGCGGCAGGCCGGCTTTCCGAAGCGCCTCTTTTTATCGACGATACACCCGCCATTACCGTTCTGGAGATGAAAGCAAAGTCCCGCCGGTTGAAAGCGGAATCGGGCCTGGGATTGATTGTCGTGGACTATATTCAATTAATGCGTGCCGGCGGTTATTCAAATTCCCGCGAACAGGAAATATCGGAAATCAGCCGTTCGCTCAAAGCGCTGGCCAAAGAACTCAAAGTACCTGTGATCGCTTTGTCCCAGCTCAACCGGAAAGTGGAAGACCGTCCAAACCGCCGTCCGCAAATGGCGGATTTGCGAGAATCAGGCGCCATCGAACAGGACGCGGACGTGATCGCCTTTATCTACCGGGATGAAGTTTACAACAAATCCGATGATAACCCTGATAAAGGCATTGCCGAAATCATCATCGGCAAACAGCGCAACGGCCCCACCGGATCCGTGAAACTCGCCTTTCTGGACAAGTTCACCACCTTTGAAAACCTGGCGCGTCCGGACGCACACCCGCAATAAAGGATCGAACGTATATAGACGTAGCAATCCTCGTCGGAAGTCATTTACGATATGGGCGGTGGACATGAAGCACAAAGAAATCATTGTCAATGACCGTATGCAGAAGGGGTACCGTTACTTTCTGACAAGGCCTGCCGGCAAAGATTTCGACCCCGAATTTCGGCCGGAACTGACACCGAAACAAATGCTGGAAATGGGTGTCTTCGGCGGAAAATACATGACTGACTGCCGCAATGAATTCCCCCAATCCTGGTTTTCCAGGGCCAAACTCTGTTCCGAACGTCATGATCCGAAGCTGAACTGCTTTGGCGTCAACGCGTCCAAACCACTCTCCTACTGGATTTCCAAAGGCTGGATCCATCCCGACGACCCCCGAGGCTGGTTTCAATGGTATTGCCGCTATTACATGGGTCGCCGCTGCCCGGACGATGAAAGGCAGATCAAGCGCTGGAAAGCCATGAAGCGACACATAGCACAACTCCGCAAACATTGTCCGGCAGGCGACCTGCACTGCCGGCGTAGACAGCGCCAGGCACTGCTGCACTGGGCTTACGACAGCCGTAAAATGTAATATTGCCAATAAAAAAGGCGCTCCGTTTCGGGAGCGCCTTTTAAGGTTAAGGGTTAAACGACTTCTTTTTAGCCCAGTTTTTCTTCAGAAATCCGCATGCTGTAGAATGAACGGTAAACAAAAATCAGGGCGATCGCAAAACAAACGGCGGCTATAGTATACTTCGCATTCTGGTTCGTCATGGTCACCGCGATTTCCGTAGCCAGAAGACCGAACAGGGTCGTGAATTTGATGACCGGGTTCAGAGACACGGAAGATGTATCTTTGAAGGGGTCGCCGACGGTGTCGCCGACAACGCTTGCTTCATGCAGCGGTGTGTTCTTCATCTTCAGATCGACTTCAACAATCTTCTTGCCGTTATCCCAGCAACCGCCGGCATTGGCCATGAAGATTGCCTGGAACAGACCGAAGAAAGCGATGCCGATCAAGTAACCGATGAAGAAGTAGGGGTTAAAGAAGGCCAGCGCCAGACACATGAAGAAGATCACGATGAAAATGTTGATCATACCCTTCTGTGCGTACTGAGTACAAATCTGAACGACTTTCTTGGAATCTTCAATCGAAGCTTCTTTTTTGTCCAGATTGATGTTCTTCTTGATAAACACAACGGCCTGGTAGGAACCGGTGGTAACGGCCTGGATGGAAGCGCCGGTGAACCAGTAAATGACCGCGCCGCCCATGATCAGGCCCAGAATGATTTCCGGCTGAACCAGGGACAGTTTAGCAACAACATTGCCGAAGAGACCTTCGAGCAGGATGATGATGCCGAACACCATGGTGGTGGCGCCGACAACGGCGGTGCCGATCAACACGGGCTTGGCTGTTGCTTTGAAGGTATTGCCCGCGCCGTCAGCGGATTCCAGGAAGTGCTTGGCCATTTCAAAATCAGGAGCAATACCGTATTCTTTTTTCACAACGTCTTTCGCGTCAGCACGGGATTCGATCAGCGACAGTTCATAAATAGACTGAGCGTTGTCGGAAACCGGCCCAAAGCTATCGACCGCGATGGTGACAGGGCCCATGCCCAGGAAACCGAAAGCCACCAGACCGAAAGCAAACACCGGCGCCGCAAAGGTAAATGCGGGCGGCATCAGGGCCATGACGGAGGCGTTCTGAGATACCAGGTAAGCAATAAACATCAAAAACGCGATAACCAGGCCGATCCAGAAAGCGGAGAAGTTGCCGGCAACTAAGCCCGACAGAATGTTCAGAGAAGGACCGCCCTGCTTGGAAGCATTAACAACTTCTTCGCAGTGACGCGAAGAGGTACTGGTGAAGATCTTGGTGAATTCCGGAATCAAGGCGCCAGCGATGGTTCCGCAGCTGATGATTAGCGCCAGTGCCCACCATAAGTCAACATACTGAGGTGCAAGGTCGGAACCCAGCAGAAGGTAGCTGGCGGCAAAGGTCACTGCGATGGAGACAATCGAGGTAATCCAAACCAGATAGGTTAATGGATGTTCAAAGTTAAAGTCTTTCTTGCCCTTGAACGCAGCGGCGCTGATGCCGTTGTTAACAAAATAAGAAAGTAGTGAGGTGAGGATCATGAGGATTCTCATGGCAAAAATCCAGACAATCAGTTTGCCGCCCATTTCGGGGTTTCCTGCCAGAGCAAGCGCGAGGAAGGCGATCAAGGCAACACCGGTAACACCGTATGTTTCAAAACCGTCCGCCGTGGGGCCGACGCTATCACCCGCGTTGTCGCCCGTACAGTCGGCGATAACACCGGGGTTTTTCGGATCATCTTCGGGAAGATGGAAGACGATCTTCATCAGGTCGGAACCGATGTCGGCAATCTTCGTGAAGATACCACCGCAGATACGCAGAGCGGAAGCACCCAGCGATTCACCAATGGCGAAGCCGATGAAACAAGCGCCGGCCACTTCCTGGGGAATGTAAACCAGAATGATGAGCATGACGAGCAGTTCAATGCTAACCAGAACGAGTCCCACACTCATGCCGGAGCGCAGGCAGATGTTAACGATATTGAGGGGATTGCCGGAAAGAGAGGCAAAAGCGGCGCGGGAGTTAGCGACCGTGTTGATACGAATCCCGAACCA
>JAGFXG010000228.1 GCA_017860985.1 Deltaproteobacteria bacterium | reverse complement strand
CCCGATGACTCCTAACCCACCAATTAAGACAACCTTTTTTCTTGCAACCAAGGGTTTGTTCTTCATTAAAAAATGCATAATAGCGGCCTGACAAACCTTGTCTTAATCGCCTCAGAAATCCCGCAAATTTCGATCTCTCTGTTCACTGATCAAGCTGAACCTGTCAGTTTCTTCCGAGTTCGTTTTGATAATCGCCTCTTGGGTTGCGGCATGATCACTACATGCACACCCGATTGAACGTAATATTCTTGCTCTTTCCTGCTCACGTCTGAGCCCGCTTACGATCGAGCATTTTCTTCAATACTCTGATCCTACCCAGTTCAACAAGGGTTTTTCCTTCAGTCATATTGTCGCCGTGCCTCCTGACAAATAGGGTAATCTCCTCCAATCTTCTCATGTTTACTCCCAGTTCATTGGCGCGAGTGAACCAGTCTGTATCTTCTGCAAACATGAGCGTACGATCAAATAATCCTACCTTGCTGAAGACGGACTTTCGGTATATTGCAGCCCCAATATAATATTGAAAGGCCTCCATGGGATTTCCGTTAAGGTTGTATTCGCCTGTCAGCGGGTCCTTATGCATCAGTTGAGCATATCCAGTGATAACCTGCATATCAGGCTCCTGAAGCATTTTGTCGACCAATATGTTTAAGTTGTTTTCCGGCCACAGATCGTCGACATCGAGAAATACGAGGAATTCGCCCGAAGCATCCCTAATTCCGCGATTTCGGGCTGAGGCGGGCCCTGCGTTTTCTTGCTTAAAATAACGAACATCAAATGAAAATTGCTTGATGATTGCCTCAGTTTTGTCTGTGGAGCCATCATCCACAACAATGATTTCCAATGCCGGATAGTCCTGCGAAAGGACATTCCTCAACGCATCTGCGATAAATGGCTCACCATTAAAAACGGGAATGATAACGCTGACCAGCGGTCTCGTCTCACCATCGGAAGGGATGCAAGGGGCGGGAATTCGTGGGGCTGGATGAGTCTGCAATCCAACCAAGAAATCTGATATAGCGATGGGTATCCTTCGTATGTCTGTGCCTAGCTTGAGAGCATAGCCGGGCAAACTGCTGGATAATCTTCCTATAAAATCATGCGTGTGCCGACCCACATAGGGTAATTGTGACATTGTTGTAAAAGACATCGCTCTTTGAATCGACCACCTGTCAAGAGGGGTCACTCCGAAATCGTCCTGATGCAGGATCTGCGGCGTGATAATGGCTTTTAAGGGCATTTGCGGCAAGATTTGATTTTTTAGATGGGGATGAAGAAACATGACTGCTTTTTCCTGATCAAGACTTTCAGGATTTTTCACTAAGGTGCGCAAATTGGGAAATTGAGCGACAAAATCTGCATTTAGTTTAGCTGTACAATATAAGCTATATACAAGTGGCTCGGGTTCCAGGCGGGTAACCACATAGTCGTCTGCTAAATAATAAAAGCCTGCCTGAAGGCAGGATAATGCCGTTGTCGATTTGCCCACCGCCCCTTTTCCCGTAATGAGAACAGCACCGCGGTCAGTTCCCACCGCTGCCGCGTGGAGGAGTTGGCAGCCGTTTTTTTCCATCCACCAATGAAAAAGGGTGCGAAGCGGTGAGGCATATACCCAATACGGTAGGGTGTCGGCTTTTTGCACCCAATAAATTCCTGTATTCGTTTCAAGATCCATTAGATTGAGCGAACACTCAATCCAGTGAAATGCCGTCTTGATGCGCCTGCTGTTATACCCCCATATATCTCCCCTATCCGTAAAACATTCCCAAGCGCAGGGCGGCGGGATCATTTGCGTCGAAGTGGACATGCTATCCCAGATACATAGGGTCAGGTCCGAGGAGCCACTGTCATCTATCCTGAGATGATCTAATGCGGGAGTAAAACGTGGAACCAAGTTTTCTCCGGCGAAAAGAAGACGAACGGTGGTTCCGCCTATTCGATAAAAATATTGAATCCCGCCAGCAGAATCCTTTGCCTTCAGGAAACATTCGTAACATCTCTGAAAAAAATCAAATTGTTCTGCCTCGGTCTTTTGTGGTTTGTCCATTTCTGATCTATTTTCCTTCGAACCTGATCAAATGGAGAAATGCAAATCACCGGTACTGTTTTTCCCCGATGTATTCGCTTTAACTGCAGCTTGTCAGGACCCGTGGAGCCTAAAGTGGTCTTTTCTCATGTTCACAGTGGGTATATAAGGCGACAAAATATTATCCTCAAGCTGATAGACTTCATCCGCGTGGCTGATCACGTCAAAATCATGGCTGATCATCAAAATCGCCGGACAATCCTCGATCTCGCTGAGGTTATCAACTAGTTGTTTTACCGAGGAACTGTCCAGATGATTTGTTGGTTCGTCCAGTATAAGCAGCCTTGGACGCCGGACGAGCGCACGCGCGATAGCCAAACGCTGCCTCTCTCCGCCTGATAGTCTGACACCATCTTCGCCGATACTCGTATCATAGCCTTCAGGCAGTCTCTGTATAAATTCATCTGCCATGGCGAGTTTAGCTGCATGCATCAACTGTTTCCTGTCTAAATGCGGTTCACCATAGCTGATGTTATCGAAAATTGTTCCAGAAAATAGGGCTGAATCCTGCCTGACCACGCCGATATGTTTCCTTAAATGGATAACGTCCAACTCTTCGTAACGGACACCATCGGCGCACAGATGACCGGCCAACGGGCGATAAAAGCCGAGAATTAGATTAGTCAGCGTACTTTTGCCGGCACCGTTAGGACCGATCAATGCAATCTTGGAATAAGGATGCAAAGCGAGATTGATATTTTCGAGCACCAGTTGTTCTTGGTATTTGAACGATACGGCTTCGAGAGATATGTACCCTTTGAATTGAATCTGTTTTGTACCACGATAAGGCTGATCATTATTTGTCTCTGCCAATCGGTGGAGCGTCAGAATGGATTCGTTTCCGGCAATAATGTCGGCAATCGAAGTTGTGATGGCGCCTACGCGGCCGTTAAGATAATTCGCTGCTATGTAGAATGCGATGAAGTCCCCAATTGTTATGGAATTAGTTGCCACTGATATGCCGCCAACAATGAGGATTATTATTCCGGAAAAGGTCGTGAGAAGTGATTGAATATTACCATGAATAGCATAGATAAATGCCATTTTTCCCGTCTTCGCGCTTAGTTCCTCTATAATCTTAGTTTGCCTTTGGATTTCTTGCTCCTCGGCAGTCTGAATTCTTGTCAAATCCAGATATCTCAGCACAAATAGTATGCCGGTGCTAAATGTCTCAAAGGAGCGCTGGAATATATGCACCTTCTCTTTCACTAACCTTCCCGTATATCGGTTTGCGAGAAATACTGCAGGGAAAATTGAAATCATAATGAGAAATAGAAACCAATTCAGAAATGCCAGGATGACTGAAAGGGCTAAGGCTGTAAAAACTGACGGCAAGAACCGGGAAATAAGGGCATCGCTCATATTGCTCAGGCGTTCTGTGTCCTGAACTACCCGAGCGTGGGTTGTCTTCTGATCAAGTTGAATATAGGTGCTTCGAGAGAATACATAAATGCGGTTTAAGAGGTCCTCACGTAGTCTGCTAATAGCGATTTTAACAACATTAATGGTAATGGAGCGCGTCCATAATGCAATTGCAGTATTGACAACGCGAAACAGACAGAGTCCTATTCCGATGAGAATCAATAGAGAGATATTGTGT
>JAGFXG010000022.1 GCA_017860985.1 Deltaproteobacteria bacterium | reverse complement strand
CACTGACTGCCCAGAGAGCATATCGGACCAGAGCATTTGCTCCGGATGAAGCCCTGAGAAAAATGTGGAGCGAACGGGGACAGAAATTTGATCCGATTTTATTGAAGAGCTTTATCCGGATGATGGGAATTTATCCTGTCGGTTCCATGGTGGAATTAAGCGATGGTAACTTTGCTCTGGTGATGGACTATCCTGAAGAATCCAGGAATGACTTGCCGCTTGTCCTGCTTCTGGTGGACGACGGTAAAGGCAATCTGATCCGGGGCGACATGGTCTACCTTGCGGACCAGGTCACGAAAGCCGGTTCACTTTCCTTGAATATTGTTCGCGGTATCGAGCCTACGCATTTTGGAATCCAGGCAGCGGAGTTTTTCCTGCATGAAAAGTGACTTATAAAAAACTGTGGCGACTTTTTTAAAAAAAAGATAAAGACCTCTTTTGATTTTGCATTTATTGTCACAAAGGTAATATAAAATAATCGTGTTTATCTGAAAGGAGTTAGAAATGAATTATTTATTGCAGCCGAAAAAGTATAAGAGTCTCATGGCCGATGAAGGCTCAAAGGCCATTATGAACAAGACCATCGCCTTTTTTGAGAAAATGGGCAAAACGAGACTCCTCGACGACTATAACAAGAAAGTCTGGTACCGTGAATTTGTCGATTTTATCGGTAAAGAACAGATCTTCGCTAAACTTCTCACGCCCAGTCAATATGCCGGGGGTGATCCTGATGCCCGCTGGGACACGGCACGCAACAGCGAATACAGCGAACTGCTGGCCTTCTATGGTCTGGGTTACTGGTATTGTTTCCAGGTAACCATTCTGGGGCTGGGCCCTATCTGGATGAGTCCCAATGAGAAGGCCAAGAAAAAAGCTGCCGATTTGCTCAAAAAAGGAGCAATCTTTGCCTTTGGTCTGTCCGAAAAAACACATGGTGCTGATATTTACTCTACGGAGACCAGCCTGACACCCAAGTCTGACGGTACCTGGGTAGCCAATGGAGAAAAATACTACATCGGCAATGGCAACGAAGCCGAGATGGTTTCCACTCTTGGCAAGATCAAGGACGGCACGGATGACTACACTTTCTTTGTTACCAATTACCTCAACAAGGCCTACGAGCTGAAGAAAAATGTCATCTCACACCAGGAGTATGTGTCCAACTTCGCGTTGCATGATTATCCAATCACCGAAGACGATATTCTGTCCCGCGGGCCCCATGCGTGGGATTCCGCTCTGAACACTGTCAACGTCGGCAAGTTCAACATCGGACCGGCATCTATCGGCATTGCCGAGCACTGCTTCTATGAGGCCATCACGCACGCTTCCAACCGCATACTCTACGGCTTGAAAGTAACGGACATGCCTCATGTGCGCAAAAACTTCATGGATGCCTGGCTCAGGCTGCTGGGAATGAAAATCTATCAACGACGCGCAACCGACTACTTCCGGGGCGCAGGCGAAAATGACCGCCGCTACCTTTTGTATAACCCCACAAGCAAGATGAAGGTGACCCTGCAGTCCGAAGAAGTGGTCAATCTGCTCTGGGACGTGATCGCTGCCAAGGGCTTCGAGAAGGACACCATTTTCCACATGGCGGCTGCCGATGTGCGCGGACCGTCCAAGCTTGAGGGGACGGTTCACGTGAACGTGCAGCTTATTCGCAAGTTCATCAAGAACTACTTCTTTAGCCCGGCGTCGTATACCCCTGTAGCACCCGACTTCTCGCTCAAGGATGACTCGTTCCTGTTCAACCAGGGCCCCACCAAGGGGTTGGGCAAGGTTCAGTTCCACGACTACAAGCCTGTTTTTGAGGCCAACAAAGGCCTGCCGAATGTGGCCACCTTCATCCAGCAAATCGAGATCTTCAAGGAGATGCTGGAGAAGGCCGGACCGGACAATGTACAGGATATGGACCCCACCTTCTCGCTGCCGGTAGGCGAGATGTTCTCCATAGTGGTTTATGGCCAGCTCATCCTTGAGCAGGCCAAGTTCGACGGACTTGATGAAGATATTCTTAACCAGATATTCGACTTCATGGTGCGCGACTTTGCTCACTTTGGCCTGCAGATTTACGGTAACCACACTACCAAGGACGAGCAACGCGCCTACTGCACGAAGATTATGCTCATTAAGGCAGTCCCTAATCCCGAGCAGTACAACAAGGTCTGGGAAAAGTATGTTTCCGTTTTAAACGGCGAATACGCGATGAATGAATAAGCAGAAGAGTATTCAGATGCTGATACTGTGCATCTGAAATTTGTTTTCTTAAAAAAAAGGGGGAGAACCTGAGGTTTCTTCCCCTTTTTTTTAAAATGTATCGTTTTAATCCCGCTCACGCGGGACGAGCTTTAATTCTCCTCAACTTGCTGCGAGTTGGTTGATTGAAGGCGGAAATATGAATGCAAAACAACACTCACAAGAAAATAGCCGGAAAGCTGTCTTCTTGACCCCTTGCTGATCCTGATGATGTTTGCGCAACAAATCGATCAATGTTTCAGGCGATCGATGAGTTCTGACATGAACACTTCACGTTCCTGCAGCTCTTTGCGGAATTCCTTGCGGTCCGTATTGGCAATTTCATGTTTAAGATCAGGCAGATACCTTTCCAGGATCGTTATAAGCTCACCTTCTTCTTTTTGCGATAGATGAAGTTTGTCCATAATATGCCTCCTTTCATTTTTATGCGTGTTACGTTTGTTGAAATACAAAATAATGAAAAAACATATCTTCAGCGAATGCTGGTTTATAGGACAATTAAAAATCCGGTTTTATTGGATGTACCATTGTCACAATCATTACAAATGAAAGTCATTGAGTATAATTTCGGTTTATGTAACAGTAGATTATCTTGATGCGTGTATCGTATGAACGTGGATGTTAGAGGTTTAAAGCGGGTATTTCAGAAAAAGCCGATATGCCGATGGCGGAATTGAAAACGAGCTTTTATGTCAATATTGAATAATGAATATCTCCTCCTTTCCCGTTGACCGGCTCTAAATAATTATCTTAAAGCTTAATCATTTTTACAAGCCAATATACAAATATCTTTAGTTATATTTTCATCATTGCGAACTAAATTGTCAAGATGAGAATCATGGTCCCGATGAGTTACATTTTTTTGTTCACTTTTTCGTTTTTCTTTTTACAGCGGTCTTACTGGCGCTTTTTCGGACAGCCGGCTTTTTCACAGCAAAGAAGGATGCGATATGCTTGCCTTCTTCTTCACCCACCGGTTCTTTGCCCGTGGTGATCTGTGCCGACTGGTTGTCTGCTGACCAGTTGAACATGACGGGTTTTTCATTACGCAGCATATCCGTGAAGGAAGAAAGATCTGATCGATGAAAGCTCAGGAAAACCGTACCGTTAAGGCCCTGTCTGGGGCCCGGCAGGGGACCGGTTCTGTCCACAAATGCTGCCATGCACAGAAGCTTGCTCTGGGCATCGAACAAATACAGGAAAGCCGCATTTTCCGCATCCATGGCACGAAACTCATACTGATAATTAGTTACTTCAGCGCTGACATTCGGCATAATCATGATCTCCTTTCTAAAATTACAATAAAAAATTTACTGGCATTTTTTCGTGAAACAATTACGCGACGCAGATAGTAGCATACTGTAGTAGCCTTCTTTCAGGTTCGTGCCTTTATTGAATATATTACAATAGATTTGAGCATGATTCAAGTTGATATGAAACCTGATGTTTGTTAGTATCCCATGAACCTCCTGTCTGCCGGGATGATTCGCCGCGAAGTCGTGGCGCTTCAAGATAAAAGCATTCATATCCTTGGGGATGGACAGATCATTCAAATCCAATGCATCGGTACTTCCATGACAAAATTTAATTATGAGGATTATCTTTCCAATCTGAACATTGATGTCATGCGCTTCGGTCTGGATGCGATAAAAGGGCTTCTGGCGAAGTTCGGCAATCCTCAGGATGACTACCCAACGATCCTTGTGGCAGGAACCAATGGCAAGGGGTCTACTGCCGCGATTATTGCTTCCATTATGATGCAGTCAGGCAGCCGGGTCGGGCTTTATACGTCACCTCATCTGGTGGATATTCGTGAACGGATTGTCATAAACGGGACAAAAATCCCGGTTCGGACGTTGAACGGCATTGTTATGGAGATCAAGAACCATGTGGCCGGAAACATCACCTATTTTGAAGTATTAACCGCAGCCGCGTTTATTTATTTTCAACGCGCACATATTGATGTCGCTGTGATGGAAGTAGGTTTGGGAGGCAGACTTGATGCGACGAATGTATGCCGTCCGCTCATTTCGGTTATTACCAATATCGGACTGGAGCACACGGCCTATCTGGGACGTACGCTAACAGCGATTGCCGGAGAAAAGGCCGGGATCATCAAATCGGCAGGTATCTGTATTACCGGCACCACGCAACAGAAGGTTGTACAGCTATTGACTTCTGTCTGTCGTCAGAATAAAGCCGTTCTATACCGACTGGGAACGGATTTTAAGATGGTCAGGAGAAGGGACGGGCTGGCCGACTATCATGGAATGAAGAAGAGATTAAACGGTCTGACTGTTCCACTACGGGGCGAGCATCAATTGTCCAATGCTGCATTGGCGCTGGCTGTAGTTGAAATCATTGAGGAAAACGGATTTGTGACGGATTCCGAAGCTATTTATGCCGGTTTGAAAAAAACGCACTGGGAAGCCAGAATGGAAATTCTTTGTGAACGGCCGCTTTTCCTGCTTGACGGTGCGCATAACCCTTCCGGAGTCAACGCCCTGCGGAGTGCGCTTAAGAGGGATTTTTCCTGGCGGCGGTTGATCCTGATTTTTGCTGCGCTGGCTGATAAAGATTATTGTGCCATGCTGAAAAAAATTGCACCGCTGGCCGTTATAACGGTTTTGCCGCCCTTGCGGACCAGCCGTGCTGTTCCGGCGCGGGATATAGCTCGAGTGATGAAAGGTCTGGGGTATCGGGCGGTTGTGTCCAGGAGTGTCGAACAGGCGATTCTTAAGGCTATGAAGATGGCAGATGATAAAGACATCATCTGTGCTCTGGGGTCATTTTATCTTGCGGGAGAGGTAAAACAGGTATTTCATCAAATCCATTCTTGTGGTAAGCAGCACGGCAACACGGGAATCGGATGACCATTGAACCGCCTGAAAGGGGCGCCGGGTTGAAGATGTCTAAAGCGGATGAATGCTGTTTTGGTACTACTGTAAACGGATGAAGAAGGTTGACGGCTTTGTTGATTCAATTTAAACATGAATGCAGAATTGCCATTGCGGCGATTTCCATATTTTTATTTTCATTGAACAGCATCGTTGTGGCTCAGGACTTCAAGGTGCCTGAAGACAGTCCGGTGAAGATCGAGGCGGATACTCTGTCCTACGATAACGAAAGAGATGTTTATTCCGCCAAAGGAAATGTCATTATTCATTACGGCGACGGCGTTTTAACCTCTGACACCGCTGAATATGACCGCAAAACTAAACTTGCAACCGCTGAGGGCAGTGCATTTTTAAAGATGGCCGAAGACTCGCTCGCGGGTGATAAAATTGTAGTGAATGTGGAAGATAAAACCGGTGTGGCATACAACTCCAAAGCTTTTTATGCCCGTAATCATTTTTACATAAAAGGGGATAAGATCGAAAAAACAGGGGAAAACACTTATTCTATTGAAAATCCCCTGGCCACGACCTGTGACGGCGATGATCCTGACTGGCAGCTGTCCGGTTCTAAAATGAAAGTGACACTGGAAGGATATGGCTGGGTGAACGGCGCCCGCTTTTTGACGAAGGGCTTTCCGGTATTATATTCACCCCTTGTCGCGTTTCCCGCAAAAACCAAACGACAATCGGGTTTTCTTTTCCCGTATCTTGCCTACTCGAGAGATAAACATGGCATCGATGTTGAAATCCCGTTTTTCTGGGCGATCAATCCCCAGATGGACGCGACGTTATATACGCGTTATATGGAAAAACGAGGATTGAAAGAAGGTGTGGAATTCCGGTATTTTGCGGGCACAAAGTCGTTTGGAACAATTTATGCAGACTATCTGGAAGACAACAAGAGCGTTAATGATACGTTTGGAACAACGCAAAATCGTGATTGGAACAGCATGCACCGTCGCTGGTCTTATTATATCAATCATCAGACCACTTTTGATCCGGAATTTTATATCCGGACGGATTTACGCCGTGTTTCCGACTCATGGTATTTCCGCGATTTTACTTCTCATAATTACTATTTGACGAATTACGCTACTACGGAGGATGATCCGTTTCGAAAAGTTCCTTTTCTGGCAAATGAGTCTCTGCCGTTTCTGGAATCGTCCGCCCGTCTGTTTAAGGGGTGGAATAACTACAACATCATGGCCCGCATAAGTTCCGTGGACAATTTTACAACGGCCAATAATGAAGGGACGCTGCAACGATACCCGGAAATCGTTTTTACCGGCATTAAACAGCGTTTTTTTTCCACGCCGTTTTATCTGGAGTTTGAGGGCAATTATGACTATTTTTACCGGGGTGAAGGTCAAAAAGGGCATTATCTTGATTTTGCACCAACGCTGTCCCTTCCCTTTGCGGTTTCCAAATACGCAAAGATTACCCCGCAAATCAGGCTGAGAGAACTTTACTGGAATCGTGACGATTCGGGAGCTGATTCTGAAAACCGAAGCGGCGACCGCACAATCTATAATGCAGCTGTATCCTCCAGCAGCAGGCTTTCCCGTGTCTTTAACATCAATATTCAGAACTGGGAAAAATTAAGACATGAAATCAAACCGGAGGTTTTTTATTCCTACATTCCGGAAATCCGTCAAAATAATCTTCCCGATTATTTGCCGCGGAATTACACACTGCTGGATAGTTTTCTGCCCGATGATATACTCAGTGCAAAAGACCTGCAGCAGCAAAACGCGATTGCGTGGGCTCTAACCAATACGTTGACCGCACGTGTAAAAAGCACAAAAGGCGAGCGCAGTTACCTGGAAATATTGCGCTTCAAACTCTTTCAGTATTATGACATTCATGAGCACAGAAGAGACCTGGGGGATTCAACCACGGAAAGTCGTCCCCTGTCGGATCTCGGCATGGAACTTAATTTCCAGCCGCATCCCTATGTTTCCTTTCAGGCCCGTAACCGATACAGTACCTACAGCGGTTGGAAACAGATGAACTATGATCTGAGTCTTAAAGACTGGCGCGGCGACAGTCTCACGTTTGGTTACCGCTATACGCTTGATTCCATCGAAGAGATCAACGCTGAATTAAGGGCGGCCATCACAGACCGCCTGACGGGCAGGTTTGTTCTCCGACTTGATCGTTTCAACAACCGGACGGTGGAAACTACGGTCGGGCTTTTCTATTCAAAACAGTGCTGGGGCGTGGGGGTGGATTACACAAGAACACATGATGACGAGAATGTGATGCTGAAAATATCACTGGCTGGCTTAGGTATGTTAGGGATTTTATGATATTTTCCCCTTACATGACTAAAAAGAGCCGTTTTTTGCGTTGCCTGATCCGATCCATAATTAATCACCATTCTATTCAAATATTTTCCTTGACAAACGGAAGAGAATTGCATAACTTGCGTCTTTAAATTTTTAATAAAGTGACGGTTTATTATGAAAACATTTTCAGCGAAGGCCGAAGAGACAAAGAAAGACTGGTATGTTGTTGATGCATCCGGTAAGATATTGGGAAGGCTGGCCAGTGAGATCGCCCTGCGCCTTCGGGGCAAACACAAGGCCATTTATACGCCTCATGTCGATACCGGCGATTTTATTGTGGTGGTTAATGCCGAAAAGATCGTTCTGACAGGTAAAAAGCTGACGGACAAAATCTATTATTCCTATTCCGGTTATCCGGGAGGGTTGAGAGAAACGGCCGCCGGAAAGATGCTTGCGGAAAAACCGGAAAACCTGATTCGCATTGCCGTAGCCGGAATGATGCCCAAAAATAATCTTGGCAAAAAGATGCTGAAAAAACTAAAGATTTACAGCGGCAATGCACATCCGCATGACGCACAATGTCCAAAGACCCTGGCAGTTTAATCTGCCCCGGCCAATTGTTGATTGATTATATTTAAATTTGGGAGAAGTCATGACAGTACAACGATTTTATGCAACCGGTAAGAGAAAGAGCGCTATTGCCCGTGTCTATATGAAGTCAGGGAGTGGGAATATCGTGGTCAACAAAAGAAACTACGAAGAGTATTTTTCCCGTCCCAGTCTGAAGATGATTATCCGGCAGCCTCTGGAAATTACCGGCAAACAGGACCAGTTCGATTTTTATGTTAATGTAAACGGTGGCGGTGTGGCAGGACAGGCCGGTGCCGTGAAACACGGAATCTCCAAAGCGCTTTTGGGATATGACGCCGAGTTGCGTTCCATTTTGAAAAAGGCGGGATTTCTGACGCGTGATGCCCGCATCAAGGAACGTAAGAAATACGGCCAGCCGGGAGCCCGCAAGAGATTCCAATTCTCCAAACGCTGATCAAACAGGGGGGCTTTCAGGCCTCCCTTTTTTTTGGGGTTTTTTTATGGCAATTCAAACAGCGATATTCGGGGCCAGTGGATACACCGGACAGGAGCTCATTCGGATTTTATCCGGCCATCCGCAGGTGAAGCTGGTGGCGGTGACATCCAGGCGCTATGCCGGCAAACCGGTGGCGGAAATCTATCCGTCACTGTCCGGTTTGACGACCCTGGTCTATTCAAATGCAACTCCACAGGAGATTGCCAACCTCTGTGATGTGGTTTTCCTGGCTTTGCCGCATGGTGTTTCCATGGATATCGCGCCCATCTTCATAAGGGCGGGCAGGCAGGTAATCGATCTTTCCGCCGACTATCGTTTGCGGGAGCTGGCTGTTTACGAAAGATGGTATGCAAAACATAGCAGCGCCGATCTTTTCGGACAGGCAGTTTACGGCCTTCCTGAACTTTACCGGAATGATATTAAAGAATCCCGATTGATTGCAAATCCGGGTTGTTATCCGACCAGCATTATTCTGGGGCTTGCGCCCGTCTTAAAAAACAAGATTGTGGATATATCCACGATCATTGCTGATTCGGCATCCGGAGTGAGCGGTGCCGGGAGAGAACCCGAGGTCACTTCGCTCTTTTGCGAAGTGGATGGAGGTTTCAAGGCTTACAAGGTGGGAAAGCACAGGCATACGCCGGAAATTGAGCAGGAACTGAACATACTTGCAGGGGCTGATTTTGCGATTACGTTTACACCGCACTTATTGCCGGTGAAAAGAGGCATTCTGAGCACGGTTTACGCAACCCTCAAGAAGGACATCACGATTGACGACCTTCACGCAATGTATGCGTCTTTTTATGAAGGAGAAAAATTTGTACGGATATGTCCTGCCGGGACGTACCCCAACATTTCCTCTGTCTGCGGGTCAAATTACTGTGATATCGGTCTGGCCCTGGATTCGAGGACAAAACGGGTAATAATTATTTCCGCCATTGATAATTTAATCAAGGGAGCAGCCGGACAGGCCGTTCAAAATATGAATCTTGCCTGTTCTCTGGAGGAAGACAGCGGTTTGAATATGCCGCCGCTTTATCCCTGAAGAGCGTAGTAAAAATGCCTCAAAAATTATTTAATACGAAAACAAGAAAAAAAGAAACGCTGCAGCCGATCAAAGAAGGCGCTGTCGGCATGTATGTATGCGGGATCACGGCATACGATGTCTGCCATGTCGGTCATGCCCGCGCCGCGGTTGTTTTCGATGTTGTTTTCCGCCATTTAAAAGCGCGCGGCTACGACGTGACGTACGTTAAAAACTTTACTGATATTGATGATAAGATTATTGACCGGGCAAATAAAGAGGGTGTCGATATCACCCGGATCACCGAACGTTACATCAAGATTCATGACGAAGATATGGCTGCGCTCAATGTTTTAACGCCCTCGGTCACGCCCAGGGCAACCGCGCACATGGC
>JAGFXG010000227.1 GCA_017860985.1 Deltaproteobacteria bacterium | reverse complement strand
ACGGGTTACGATCTGCTTAAAACGGATGCCACCTTTTCATCTCACGAACTGATGCTGTTGGCCATCGGTCTAGTCGGAGCCTTTATTTCCGCCTGGCTGGCGGTAAAACTCTTTATCCGGTTTGTGGAAAACCACGGATTCAAAGCTTTCGGCTACTACCGCATTGTCATCGGGACGGTTTTCATTTTTTACATGATACTCAGCGGATCAAAATCGCTTCTTGAAATGTTATAATGCGAAAAATTCATTTCGGAGGCCTGCCTGAATCCCTTACTTTAAAGTCGGCCATAGCCCTTCTGTGAAAAAGTGTGCCTGTTTCATTCCGGCGATTCATTCGGCATCGTTTTTGGGAATGATCGACTGATCCGGGATATGTTCTTTTGACTCATTTTTTGTATCTGACTGCCGCTCCACTGTATTATGCTGCTCCTCACCGGATTCACTTTTCCTGCTCGCCTGAACTTCAGGGGCCTCATTTTCTCCGCCAGGAGAATCAAGGATTTCTCCTTCCTTTATTTCTTCCGTTATCTCCTCTTTTGTTTCATCTTTCACATCTTCATCTTTTTGCCGAACGACTTCATCGTACTCCCTGATAATAATACCCCGGCGCAGCATGATCTGGTAAATCCGCTCCGCACGCCTTGCCGCATATCGTGAACTGCCTTTGGGCTGAAAACGCATTGGATTGGGTAAAGCGGCGGCCAGAACCGAGGCTTCGCGTGCATTCAGATCCCGTGCTCTTTTACCGTAATATTTGCGGGCAGCGGTTTCTATTCCAAATAATCCGTCACCCCATTCGGCGACGTTCAAATACAATTCAATAATTCTTCTTTTTTTGAGACTTTGTTCGATACGCCAGGTTAAAATGGCCTCTTTGACCTTGCGAATCGGATTTTTCGCCGGCGTCAAATACAAATTTTTCGCCAGTTGCTGTGATATGGTGCTGCCTCCCGCCTTAAACTTTTTATTTTCGATGTCCTTCTCCAGTGCCTTCTGCATTGCTTCAAAATCAAAACCCTCATGGGACCAGAATTTGTCATCTTCCGCAATAATCACGGCTTTCACGACATTGGGAGATACCTGTGAAATGGGCACCCACTCTGAAGTAATCTGTTTCTCGATTCCCCGGGCACGCCAGCTCTCTTCCCGATATTCCATAAAAGCGGTTTTCCCGGGACGATTCGTTTTAAGATCCGCCACATTCGGATAAAAGAAATATCTGCCAATATCGATAACAAAGAAAAGAATAATGCCAAGCAAACTCCATAAAATTATTTTTTTCCACTGCCGTTTCATTGCTTTTTCCTCTTTTTATAATTTGAAGACTCCTATACCCGATTAAAATAGATTGCAAAATAAATTTGACATGCACATTTTTTTTTAGTATGCAATCAGCACGAAGTGTGTAAAACGCAATGAAAAAGATAGACCTTCGTTTTCTGTGTGCAGTAAATATCTATTGATATACCGAAACTTGGCAGTTTCGCACTGCCATCTGTGCACCGTTAACAAAATGGGTCCCCCCCGCAAAAAAGGAGGTACTTCATGAGGAAACGGCGGATATTGGTTCTTTCTGGTTTATTTGTACTCTTTATGTGTTGCTATCAATCAGTCGCTTACGCAACACAGTACACGGTCAAAAAGGGCGACAATCTTTTCGAAATATCACAAAAACTCGGTGTCAGTGTTCAAACCATAAAAAAAGTCAACAATCTGTCCGGACATAAGCTTAAACCCGGCCAGGTTCTTTCTGTGAAGAAAAAAAGTTCTGCTTCTCCCGTTACCGTAAAATCCAAATCCGCGTCGGCATCCCGTTACAAAGTTAAAAAAGGCGATACACTTTCCACCATTTCAAAAAAGACAGGCATTCCCGAAAAACAAATCGCCGCGCTCAACAACATAAAATCCAAAAAGCTTCGCGCGGGCAGCAGCCTTGTTTTATCAAGGCCAACGATCTCTGCTCCTGTTGCAGCAGCCCCTTCTGCAGCAGCCACGTCTAATGCGGATGCAAACGATATTCTCCTTGATGAAGAAGAAGATGAACTCCTTACAGGCGACTTTGATTACGAAGCAGGATCCAGTAATGTTTTTTTGGGCAAGTGGGGCAGCCCAGATGAAAGAAAAATGTTAATTAAGGTCGCAACCGGATTTTTGGGGGTGCCCTATCGCATGGGCGGCGTGACCGTTCAGGGAATTGACTGCTCCGCGTTTGTCAGGAAAATGTATGAATTATTCAATATCAAGCTGCCGCGTACAGCACGTGAACAAGCCATGGTTGGCGTTCGCGTTGACCGAGACAAACTGGAAGCAGGAGACCTGGTTTTTTTCCGCACCAGAAGACCGATTGGTCATGTTGGCATTTACATCGGCAACAATGAATTTGTTCATGCATCCTACAGTGCAAGGTCCGTGCGCATTGACAGCCTGGAAAAGCCGTATTTTCAACAAAGGTTTCAGCGGGCGGTGCGCGTCAAAGATCTGAGCAAAAAAAGCGGCACATGATCCCGCGGCGTAGCCACAGAAAAATGTTATGAAATTTGGGGGCTTTGGGCCCCCTTTTTTATTTCGTTTTGCCGGTTGATTATCCTGTGAGTTTATTATATGAAACCCAATCTAGTGGATAATAAAACATATCGGACTTCACACAAGCGGAACAGCAGCACCTGCCTTAAACACCTTCAGGAATTGAAAAATAAAATGAGGGGATAATAAAGGTTCGCGGGCTTGAGCAGGGACGGATAGATGGGAAAAAATATTGTTGAAAAAATTCTTGCAGATCATCTGTTTTCGGGAAATCTCACACCCGGAGAGGAAATCGGCATTAGTATTGATCAAACCCTGACACAGGATGCCACCGGTACCATGGCATATCTGCAATTTGAAGCCATGAACGTGGCAAAAGTAAAAACGGAACTGTCGGTAAGCTACATTGATCACAACACCATTCAAATCGGTTTTGAAAACGCCGATGATCACTGTTATCTGCAAAGCGTGGCGCAGAAATTCGGCGTGGTTCTTTCCCGAGCCGGCAACGGCATCTGCCATCAGGTGCATCTGGAACGATTTGGAAAACCGGGAAAAACACTGATTGGATCCGACAGCCACACGCCTACCTGCGGAGCGCTGGGATTGATTGCCATAGGCGCCGGCGGCCTCGACGTGGCGCAGGCAATGGCCGGCGAACCGTTTTATCTCGCCTGCCCCTCCGTTGTCAGAATCAACCTTAAAGGCAAGCTGAACGCATGGGTCTCCGCAAAAGATGTGATCCTAAAGGTACTGGAAATTTTCACAACAAAAGGCAACGTCGGAACCATTTTTGAGTATGGTGGGGATGGAATTGCGTCTCTAAGTGTTCCGGAGCGCGCCACCATCACCAATATGGGAGCGGAGTGCGGGGTAACAACCTCGGTTTTCCCGAGCGATGAACTGACAAGACTATTTCTCCGATCACAGCAGCGGGAACAGGATTATATCGAATTAAAACCAGATGATGACGCGGCTTACTTCAAAACCGTTGATGTTGATCTTTCCCAGCTGGAGCCTCTGACCGCCAAACCGCACAGCCCGGATAACATCGGCACCGTTCGCAGCATGAAAGGTATTTCTGTAAATCAGGTCTGTCTGGGAAGCTGTACCAATTCTTCCTACAAGGACCTGGTCACCGTTGCCAAAATTCTCAAGGGACGCACAGC
>JAGFXG010000226.1 GCA_017860985.1 Deltaproteobacteria bacterium | reverse complement strand
ATAAACTCCTCCATGTAATGTTAGGTGTCAAGAGTGAGGCGTCAAGAGCACTCATCCTCACTCCTCACTCCTCACTCCTCACTCCTCACTCCTTACTTTTTGCTAAAGGTGATTTCCCCTTTGGACACACCGATGACAATATGATCTCCTTCGGAAAACTTTCCGGACAGGATATCCAGTGCCAACGAATCCAGAATCAGCTTCTGCAAAGAACGCTTGAGCGGCCTCGCCCCGTAAACCGGGCTGTAGCCCTGTTCGGCTATATATTTTTTAGCCGCATCTGTCAATTCGATGCTGAGCTTGCGTTCTTTCAGCCGCCTGTCGATCAGTTTCAGCTGAATATCGACGATTTTATGAATGTCTTCCAGTTTCAGCGCATGGAACATAATGATATCATCGATGCGGTTTAAGAATTCAGGCTTAAACGTCGCACGCAGCACTTCCATGGAGCGGTTTTGCTTTTCCATATCGTCAAGAGACGGATCCTGAATCCACTGGCTGCCCACGTTGGACGTCATGATGACGACGGTGTTCTTGAAATCCACCGTACGGCCATGCCCGTCGGTTAGCCTGCCGTCATCGAGAATCTGCAACAGAATGTTGAAAACATCCGGATGCGCTTTCTCAATTTCATCAAAAAGCAGAACAGAATAAGGTTTACGCCTGACGGATTCGGTCAGGTAACCCCCCTCATCATATCCGACATAACCCGGGGGAGCGCCGATCAGGCGGGCCACTGCGTGTTTTTCCATATACTCGGACATATCGATGCGGATCATCGCCTGTTCATTGTCAAACATGAACTCCGCCAGAGCACGGGCCAGTTCGGTTTTGCCGACACCGGTGGGTCCCAGGAAAATGAACGATCCGATCGGGCGGTTCGGATCCTGCAGACCCGAGCGTGCCCTTCTCAGCGCGGAGGACACGGCCCCGATGCCGTCATCCTGTCCGATCACGCGCATCTTCAAGCGTTCATCCATGTGGATCAGCTTCTGCACATCGCTTTCCATCATGCGCGAAAGCGGAATACCTGTCCAGTTGGAAACCACTTCCGCCACATCTTCGGCATCCACTTCTTCTTTCAGCATCTGGTTGTTTTTCTGGACATCCTCCAGTTTTTTCTGATGTTCCTGAAGCTCGCGATCGAGTTCTACCAGCTTGCCGTAGCGGATTTCTGCAGCACGGGCAAGATTGCCTTCGCGCTGCGCGTTCGCTTCCTCAATTTTCAGCGCTTCCGCCTGGCTCTTGATCTGCTGAATTTTTTTGATGACATCCTTCTCCGCCGACCAGTGCACCTTCATCTGATCCATGCTGGATTTGAGTTCGGCCAGTTCCTTTTCGATCTTGTCTCGCCTCTCTTTCACGGCCTTGTCCGTATCTTTTTTCAGGGACTGTTTTTCAATTTCCAGCTGAATGATTTTCCGGTCAATCGCATCAATTTCCGACGGCATGGAATCAAGTTCGATCCTCAAACGGGAGGCGGCTTCATCGATCAGGTCCACCGCCTTGTCCGGCAAAAACCGGTCGGAGATATACCGGTGCGACAATGTGGCGGCGGCCACAATGGCGGAATCCTTGACGCGGACTCCGTGATGCACTTCATACCGCTCCTTCAGTCCTCGCAAAATGGCAATCGTATCCTCAACAGTTGGTTCCTTCACCAGAATCGGTTGGAAACGCCTCTCCAGCGCAGCATCCTTTTCAATGTATTTGCGGTATTCATTAAGCGTCGTCGCTCCCACACAGCGCAATTCACCTCTGGCCAGCGCGGGC
The DNA here is from genome assembly GCA_017860985.1 of Deltaproteobacteria bacterium. Classification (GTDB taxonomy): domain Bacteria; phylum Desulfobacterota; class Syntrophia; order Syntrophales; family Smithellaceae; genus UBA8904. Next base: position 1,923 of record JAGFXG010000226.1, on the reverse strand, counting down.
TTGAGCATGTTGGATGCGTCCATCGAACCTTCCGACGCACCGGCACCGACCATCGTATGAATTTCGTCTATAAAAAGAACGATCTCTCCTTCCGCACTAATGACTTCCTTCAGGACCGCTTTAAGCCTTTCTTCGAATTCCCCGCGGTACTTCGCCCCTGCAATCAAAGCGCCGATGTCCAGACCGATGACACGTTTATTTTTGAGGCTTTCCGGCACATCCCCATTGACAATGCGCTGGGCCAGACCTTCCACAATGGCCGTCTTGCCGACACCGGGCTCACCGATGAGCACGGGATTGTTCTTCGTGCGCCGTGAAAGCACCTGCATGACGCGGCGTATTTCCTCGTCCCGGCCGATGACCGGATCAAAGGAGCCCTTGCGGGCCAGTTCATTGAAGTCCCGGGCATAGCGCTCGAGGGCCTGATACTTGCCTTCCGGATTCGGATCGGTCACTCGCTGATTGCCGCGTATATCGACAAGCACCTTCAGGATGTTATCTTTCGTAATACCGTTCTCCCGCAGGACTTTACCCACGTGGCCTTCTTTTTCTTCAGACATGGCTACCAGGACGTGCTCTGCACTTATATATTCGTCCTTGAGCTGCGCCGCGTCGGTCATCGCCTTATCGAACAGCTTGTTGAGCCTGCCCCCCAGATACACCTGGCCCGTGCCCGCGCCATGAACACTTGGCTGTTTTTTCAAATAACGGTCTATCTCCTGCTCCACCTTTTGTGGTGAAGCATTCAGTTTATTCAGAATAGCACCGGCAATGCCGTCTTCCTGCCTTAGAAAACAAACCAGCAGATGCTCCGGCTCAATAGACTGATGACCCATTGTGCCCGCCAGCGACTGCGCGTCCTGAAGCGCTTCCTGTACTTTCAATGTAAATTTATCAAATCTCATATTTTCCTCTCCCTACTCTACCGGTTTTTCGATCGTCACAAAAAGCCTGCCGTTTTTAAATACGCTGACGTCTCCCGTGGATTGGGAAACAACAATGGCCACGGCTTTGGTCACATTGGTGATGCCCGCCGCGGCGATGTGACGGCTGCCCAGCCCGGACGGGAAATCCTTGCTTTCGAGCGCTGCGCTCAGATGCCGGCCCGCCGTCACGATGACACCGTTGAACTTGATCACAAAGGCGCCGTCGATGGAAGAGTATTCCTTGATGGTTTCTTCCAGATCCGGATTCAGAATATTGCGATCATCTTCCGGATGTCCCTGAAACGGATTCATGATCATCTGCCTCGACAACTGCATGACTTTTTCATCATCACCGAGGACAAAAATTGTGCCGACCTTCCGGCTTTCCCTGCCCTGCGCGGCCAGTTCACAGGCAATATTTAAAACCGCATTGAAAACTTCAGGCTCAACAGCTTCAACAACGTCGCTGATAAAATCGTACGTCAGGATTTCGAACTCCTTTCCAACATCTATAAAGAAAATGCTGTCTGCATAGCCGAATTTCGGCACGCCGGAAAGACAGATGATTTTGTCGTTTCTCTTGAGAAGACCGGATACAATGCCTTTGGCTATTGCGATCTTGATTTTTCCCGTGCGTGTCAAATTCACATTGGGAACATCCAGCTTTCTCACATATTTTGCCAGCGGCTCCGGCAAAGTTTCATCCCCCTGCGTGACCATAATAAAATGAATGGTTTTTTTTATGTCTTCCGGCAGTTCCATGAATTCCCTTTTCACATCAGCGCAAAGGAGAACAATGCCGGCTTCGACATCCCTGGCCATTTTAACAGCCGATTCGATCATCACCCTGTTAACTGATTTCATTTCAATTCCTTAGATTACTTTTGCATAGAATAAACATTCATGGTTTGCCTGTCAAGACGCCTGTTATTTGAATAATTTTCTTGACCGGAAAAACACTCTTCGATAGATACATGAAATGATAAATTCATTGAGG
>JAGFXG010000225.1 GCA_017860985.1 Deltaproteobacteria bacterium | reverse complement strand
CGGGATGGATTACTTTCAGAAAACGTCCAGTTCTGCGAGGAAACTGTGGATGCGTCTGACGGCCTGACCGGCGCCGGAAGTGCTTGACCGTGGGGATATTATGAGTTACATAAACGACGCTTTGCGCAAGGCGCGAAGGGAAAACAAAGATGATGACTTGCAGTTGATCGATGTGTTTTCCACCGCAAAGACAGAAACGTCCAGATCACCCCGTTGGCTTTGGGCCGCGGGCACTTTGGCCGTCTTATTGCTAGTGGGCGCAGCGACTGCTTTGCTGTACTGGCCAGGGGAAAAACAGAGCCGGCAGGTTCAGCAGGGTCCGGTTGTAACGGCCGTTCAGCCTTCGGCAGAAAAGAAGGCTATCAAAGCGCCTGAATCCGCGATGCTCGAAGAGATGCTCAGAGAAGCGCCTGAAGGCGAGCAGGGTGTTCATCCTGCGGCGGCATCCCGCGGACCGGCGCAGACCGCAACAGGCGGACAGCCGGGACGGGCAGAGGGAACAGGGACGGAAAAGAGCACCATTGACAGCAATGAGATTGACGTGCGTTACGCGCAGGCCCTCAAGAGGCAAAACGAAGGGCAGCTCGAGCAGGCCGAGGCACTGTACAAGAAAGTTCTCGAGATCGATCCGCACCACCTGGCGAGCCTCAACAACCTGGGCGTGATTTTCATGCAGCAGAACAGGCACAGGGAAGCCATTGCCATTTTCACTGAAGCTCTTGACAAACAAAGCAATTATGTTGATGCTCATTATAATCTGGCTTGTCTTTATGCGCGAAAAAATGATACAAAAAACAGTATGCATTTTCTGAAAAAGGCGATCGGGTTCAATCCTGAAGCCGGTCAATGGGCGATTCGGGACAACGATTTAAAAACCCTGGCAAATTTACCTGAGTTCAAAAAGCTGGTACAGGTGCCGAAAAAGTGAGATGGCTGTTATGAAGAAGAATATTGGAGTATTGCTATTACGTCTGGCAGTGGCTGTGATATTCATGGCGGGTGCGGTGTTGCCCGGTTTGGCCGCCCGGATTGACGAAGGAAGATTTGCAGGATCGTCGTCAACAGCGAAGCCCGCTGTGTCGTCGACCGGAATGAAACAACCACCTCGCGCGGTGAATCAGGACAGCCCGTTGAATGCCAGGTCGGAAAGTGAGCGGCCTGAAGCGGAAGCGGATCCGGCAATGACGGTCCGTATGCAGGAAACCATTTTGCGCAGGGCGGAAGATACGCCGTCCGCGAAAAAAACGTTTATGGACTCTGCTCAGAAAACGGACGCCGGCAAGTACGTGATGCTGGATTTTGACAATGTGAACATTGAAGTCTTTGTGAAATTTATCAGCGAACTGACTGGAAAGAATTTCATTATCGATGAAAAAGTGAAAGGCAAGGTCACGATCGTTTCCCCCAAAAAGATTCCGGTTCAGGATGTCTACAAGGTGTTTCTGTCGGTTCTGGAAATTAACGGTTTTGCCACGGTTCCGGTAGGGGATATCATCAAGATCGTTCCTTCATCGATCGCCCGTGAAAAGAGCGTGGAAACGAGATCTAAAAAGAATGGTTCCGAGTCAGATGACCGGATGATCACCCAGATTATTACGCTGGAGCGATCCAATCCCGATGAAGTCAAGCGAGTGCTGGATCCGATTATTCCCAAAACCAGCTCGGTGCTGTCCTATCCGCCTGCGAATATCCTGATCATTACCGACTATCTGTCCAACATTCGACGGATGCAGGAAATTGTCAGGGCGCTCGATGTGGAAGGCGCGGGTGAGCAGATTACCTACGTTCCCCTGAAAAATGCTTCCTCATCGGAAGTGACCAAATCCCTGACGGGTGTCTTTCAGCAGCGCCGTGCCAATGCGTCGCCGGTGAAGATTGTGGCCGATCCCAGAACCAATTCGATCATCATTTTTGCCAGTGTCGCCGATACGGCAAACGTCCGTAAACTGGTGGCGATGATGGATAAAGACGTGCCGCGCGGCGAGTCCAATATCCAGGTCTTTCGTCTGCAGAACAGCGTTGCGGAAGATCTGGCCAAGGTGCTCAATAACATTATTAAGGAAACGAGCGGGTCGGCCGCAGCAGCGGCAGCCGCATCCGGGACAGCCGCGGCCGGACAGAAAGTGACCGCGCCTGTTGTTTCCCGGAATGTTCAGGTCGTACCCGATAAAGCCACCAATACCCTGATTATCATGGCCGAACGGGAGGATTATAAGATTCTTGAAAACATCATCAGGCAGCTCGACGTGCCGAGGCCGATGGTTTATATCGAGGCCCTGATTATGGAAGTAAAGGCCAACAAGGATTTCAAACTGGGTGTTGAATGGAGCGGCGTGAAGGATACCGGCTCGATAACCGGGCTTGACGGGTCCAAGTCGGCGGCTTTTGTCAGTTCGGGAACCGGCGTGCTGTCGAGTCTGACCTCTACCGCTGTTGACACCGCGACATCGTCCCTCGGCCTTCCCAGCGGTTTTTCCATGGGCATTATCGGCGCGGGCATAAAAATTGGCGATGTCTTGTTTCCCACCATCGGTGCGATGATTCAGGCCTACAAGAATGATACCGATGTGTCCATTCTTTCGACGCCTCAGCTGCTGACGCTGGATAATGAGGAGGCGGAAATTAACGTTGGCGAGAATGTGCCGTATCTGACGAGGCAGGATTCCACTGCATCGACCACTACCAACGCGGTGAATTACAACACTTACGAATACAAGGACGTAGGGGTTATCCTGAACATCACGCCGAATATCAACCAGGAGAACTTCATCAGGCTGAAGATCTCTCAACAGGTAACGAAAGTGATATCCGGCACGACCGAGGATACAACCAAGCCGTCAATACCGACAACCTTAAAAAGAACGGCCAAAACAACCGTGGTCGTCAAGGACAACGACACGGTTGTCATCGGCGGTCTGGTAGGTGACAGCACGGATGACAGCACCAATAAGGTTCCCTTTTTGGGAGAAATTCCAATTATGGGGTGGCTGTTCAAGGCGAAAACCGTAACCCGGGAAAAAACAAATCTATATATTTTCCTCACGCCGCATATTGTTCGAACGCAGAAGGATGCCAGCAAACTCTATGTCGAAAAAAGAGGTTCGATGGGTGAAGTGGTTGAAGGAATCATCAAATTGAATGAAAGAAGCAGTGACAGGTATCCTTCCGAACCCAGAAAGCCAGCCGCCGACGGCGCGCCGGTAAACCCTTAGCCTATAAAAAGGCGGTGTTGATTATGTCCACAATTCTGACAGCGCTGAATGCATCCTCCGGTCATGATAAAAAAGATGCCGCCCCCGAAACAAAAAAGGTCTTATCCCTCAATGAAAAACTGCTTGCCGCAGGTGTACTCCCGGAATATCTGACCGAGGCTGAAGCAGGGCATAAGAGAAAGGGCGACACGGGTTTCTTTGAGCTGTTGATCCGTAAAAAAGCCATCGATGAAATCCGTCTGCTGAAGATTCTGTCCGAGCATTTCAGCATACCCTTCTGGCCGCAGCTCCCGATGGAGAGCATCAATATCGATTTTACACAAAGTGTTCCGATCCATTATTTGAAAAAACACAGGATGGTTCCGATCATCACCACGGAGATTCAGGTGATCGCCGTCAATGACCCCGTGAATTTTCAGCCAGCCGACGATTTGCGACTGCTTTTGCAGATGCAGGACATGCCGGTTGTCCTTGCTTCACAGGACGCAATCAACGCCGCCATT
>JAGFXG010000021.1 GCA_017860985.1 Deltaproteobacteria bacterium | reverse complement strand
CCCTCATCAAACAAAACGAAAAACGGCTGCTGGAACTTGAAAAACTGCTGAAGGAAAAAGAAAACCAGCTCAAGCAATTCGAACAGCAGCGGCAGGATAGTATTAACCGGGCACGTGAGAGCGAAAGACTGGCTAAGGATCTGGAAAGCCGTCTCGGTTTAATGGAGTCAAGGCTTCTGGAAAGCACCAACCTGCTTAAGCAAAACGAAAAGCATCTGCCGGTTCAAACGCCGCCTGAAAACGAAGAATGTTATAAAAGCCTGTTCGAAAACGGTCACACGGTCATGTTGCTCATTGATCCGGACAGTAAATCCATCGTGGATGCCAACCGCGTCGGCTGCGCTTATTACGGGTGGAACCGGGAGGAACTGACACAAAAGAAGATGTCCGAAATCAGCGCGCTGAGCGGCGATGAACTTGATGCACAAATGATGTTGGACCCAACGCAAAAGAGTAATTATTTTGTTTCCAAACACTGCCGGGCTGACGGTTCAATCCGTGACGTAGAAGTCTTTAGCGGATCGTTGAAGCGAAACGGGAAAAAGCTTCTTTACACAATGATTTACGATATCACGGAACGCAGCAGGATGGAGGATGCCCTCCAAAATACCGTCAAGCTCCAGTCCCTGGGCATTCTGGCGGGAGGAATCGTTCATGATTTCAATAATCTCCTAACGCTGGTGCAGGGATATATCGACATGGCCATTCTCGGCATCAAATCCGACCATATCGCTCAAAAGTGGCTGAAATCTGCACAGCAGTCCCTGGAAAAAACCAGGGAACTGACCAGCCGCCTCTCTGCTTTTTCACGTGGTGGTCAGCCGAAGCTGAAAATGCAGCGAGTTGAGCATATTCTTCGCGATACTGTTAAAACCGCGTTGAAGTCATCACCCGTCAACCCGTTGATGGAGATCCAGAAAGGTCTTTGGCCTGCTGAAATTGACGACCTTCAAATCAGGCAGTGTTTCAACAACCTCACCGAAAACGCCCGCGATGCTATGCCCGACGGAGGAACAATCAAGGTTCGCGCTGAAAATATCGATTTGAAGGAAACCGACACCTTACCGCTTGCGGATGGCCCTTATCTGCGGATTGTTTTTGAAGACAACGGATCCGGGATTCCACAGGAACATATTGACAGAATATTTGATCCGTATTTCACGACAAAAGAACCGGGACAGGACAAGGGTATGGGGCTTGCCGTATGTAACGCCGTTTTGAAAAAGCATGGCGGCTTTATCACCGTCGAATCCGGGAAATCCGGCGGAGCCTCCTTTAGCCTGTACATTCCCGCGAAACCGGACGGAACTCCTGATACAGATTCCAAAGAAAAAGTGTTTGTTACTTCGCGGAGGCGAATTCTGATCATGGACGACAGTCCGGATATCAGAACACTTGTGCAACTTTATGCCGACCAACTGGATTTTGACGCAACAACCGTTGCCGGGGGGCAGGAGGCAATACAGGAACATCAAAAAGCGCAGGATGATGGCCATCCATACTGCGCCGTCATGATGGCATTTTCGGTTCGAAAAGGATTAGACGGCAAAGCCGCATTGACGCGGATAAAAAAAACCGCCCCGGACATCAAGGCCATTGTCATTTCCGGGTATGACGATCCGGTCATGAAAAATTACGCGGATTACGGTTTCCAGGCTGCACTGAAAAAACCTTTCCGTTTCGAGGATGTCAAAAAGGTATTGGAAGAAAACCTGACATGAAAGTGGATATCCTGCGCATTGCTGCCAGGCAGGTTCTTGAGGTAAGGCACAGATTCAGAAAATGCCGCCCGCCCGAACAAATCCTATCAGACTTTCAACGCCGGATCATGATCTCACAACAAAAGTAATTATCATATCTCGCCAAGGAGTTTATTGTGTCTGAGCATATTCAAATAGAAAAATGGCGTGAAGCCGCAGCCAAAGAGCTGAAAGGAAGCACCCTCGAATCCCTAGACTGGAAAACACCGGAAGGTATCGTCGTCAAACCCATTTACACGGCTTCCGACCTGGAGGGACTGGACGCCGTCAACACCCTCGCAGGCCTCGCCCCTTACCTTCGGGGGCCAACGGCCACCATGTATGCCAATCGTGCCTGGACCATCCGGCAGTATGCGGGATTTGCCACCGCAAGGGAATCGAATGAGTTCTACCGCAAAAATCTGGCCGCCGGGCAGACGGGTTTATCGGTAGCCTTTGACCTGGCCACGCACCGGGGCTATGATTCTGACCATCCCCGCGTGGCGGGAGACGTAGGGAAGGCCGGGGTGGCGATTGATTCCGTCGAAGACATGAAAATCCTTTTCGACCGGATTCCCCTGGAGAAAGTTTCCGTTTCCATGACGATGAACGGTGCCGTGCTGCCGGTCCTGGCGGGCTATATTGTGGCGGCCGAGGAACAGGGAGTCGATCAGAAACTTCTAACAGGCACTATCCAGAACGACATCCTCAAGGAATTTCTGACCCGCAACACCTATATATACCCCCCGCGTCCCTCGATGCGGATTGTTTCCGACATCATCGCCTACTGTTCGAAAAACATGCCGAAATACAACACCGTTTCCATCAGCGGTTATCACATTATGGAAGCGGGAGCGGACTCCGTTTTGCAGACCGCCTTCACGCTGGCCGACGGCAAGGAATACATCCGTGCGGCCATTGACGGCGGTTTGAAGATCGACGAATTTGCGCCGAGACTTTCTTTCTTTTTCGGCGTGGGCATGAACTTTTTCATGGAGATCGCCATGCTGCGGGCGGCACGTTACCTGTGGCATGAAATCGTCAGTGGATTCAACCCGGCCAACCCCCGTTCATCGGTGCTGCGCACGCATGTGCAAACTTCCGGCTGGAGCCTCACCCAGCAGGATCCCTACAACAATATCATCCGTACCACGCTGGAGGCTCTGGCGGCGGCTCTCGGCGGCACCCAGTCGCTTCACACCAACTCGTTTGACGAGGCTGTCAGCCTCCCCACACCTCTTTCTTCCCGTATCGCCCGCAACACGCAGATCATCATCCAGGAGGAATCACAAATCTGCCATGTAGTCGATCCCCTCGGCGGTTCTTACTATGTTGAATCTCTGACGGCTTCCATTATCCGGGAGGCCCGTAAGATCATGGATGAAATCGAAGAACTGGGGGGCATGGCAAAAGCAATCGAAACCGGTATGCCAAAGATGAGGATTGAAGAATCCGCCGCCCGCAGGCAGGCGCGGATCGACCAGGGCAGGGACACCATTGTCGGCGTCAACAAATATTGCATTCAGGAAGAAACACCGATCGACGTGCTGGATATTCCGGGTTCTGTCCGTGACGAACAGATCAGCCGCATCAAACAGATCAAATCCACGCGCAACAACGCGGCCGTGCAGAAAGCCCTGGAGAAAATTACCTCCTTGGCCGAAAAGGGCGGCAATCTCCTGGAGGCGTCGATCGAAGCCGTGCGGCTCAGGGCAACCGTAGGAGAAGTGTCCGACGCCGTGGAAAAAGTGTTTGGCCGTTATGTGGCGACGACAAGAGTCATCTCCGGCGCCTACTCATCGGAATACGGAAAAAGTGAAGTTCTCGAGGCCTTGCGCGGGCGCACAAACATATTCCTGGAAAAAACAGGACGCCGCCCCCGCCAGATGGTGACCAAGATGGGACAGGATGGCCATGACCGGGGGATCAAGGTGGTTGCCACGGCTTACGCCGATATCGGATTCGATGTGGATATAAGCCCGATGTTTCAAACCCCGGAAGAAGCGGCAAAAATGGCCATTGAAAACGACGTGCATGTGGTTGGTGTATCGAGCCTAGCCGCAGGACACAAGACCCTTGTGCCGGAACTGATCGAGAACCTGAAAAAAATGGGAGGGGAAGACATTATCGTGGTTGTCGGCGGCGTCATACCTCCCGCGGATTATGATTTCCTCTATTCCAAAGGCGTCAAGGGGATCTTTGGCCCCGGCACGCCCGTCACCGATTCGGCGGACAGGGTTCTTCAACTGCTGGAAGAAAAGTATACATAAAAGCAAATATAGGGAACCGTCGTGACCGTTCCCTATATTATGTTTAATTCATCTTAGCTCATGGCTCATAGCTGACAGTCTAATCGTCTGATAGCCTTTTCTTACATCTTCATTCCGCCGTCGCAGAAAATAACCTGTCCCGTGATGAACGAACTTTCATCAGAAGCCAGGAACAGCGCCAGATTGGCGATGTCCTGAGGAGAGCCCTTGCGATTCATCGGCACAATAAAAGGCAGCATCATGTCCATCTGCTTGAGCGTTTCCGGCGGCATGTTCTTCATCATGTCCGTCCAGATCATCCCCGGTGCAATGGCGTTGACGTTTACACCCTTCGCCCCCAGCTCCTTGGCCGCCGTTTTGGTCATCCCAATGACGCCAGCCTTGGAGGCGGAGTAGTTGAGCTGTCCGACGTTGCCCAGCGCACTGGTCGAAGAAATATTGATGATTTTGCCATAACCTTTCTCACGCATGACACGCGCCGCACACTGAATACCGTAGTATACGCCCTTCAGGTTGACAGCGATGACGGGATCCCACTGTTCATCGGTCATCTTGTGCAGAATGCTGTCACGGGTAATCCCCGCGTTGTTGACAATAATATCGAGCGTGCCAAATTCTTTTACCGCCGTATCCACCATCTGCTGGACCACAGGGCGTTCAGCCACGGAACCGAGAACGGCAACAGCCTGCCCGCCGGCCGCCTTGACCCTATTCACAACGGCATTCGCATCTGCCTCGTTCACATCGTTGACAACCAGTTTCGCGCCTTCTTCGGCAAATCTCAAGACAATGCCTTCACCGATGCCGCGTCCTGATCCGGTTACAATTGCCACTTTGTCTTTCAGTCTCATAATAAATCTCCCTTTTTATTTTTTGGGGCATGCCCCTAAGTACTTTCCCGTCAGCCTGTTTGCCATCTGCACTTCCGGCTGTCCTTTCATGATAAACCTGGTCTGTGTAGATCCGGACATCGTGCTGCCTGTATACGTGCTCTGGCCTGTTGCGGTCATGACTCCCTGATTGCCTTTGCACTCCACGGCATAATTGATCGTATTGCCGCTTACGTTCTGGCTGATTGTTTTACAGTCAAAATTTTTGTCCTGGTTTTTAGGAACGGGATCGCTTTTGGTAATGCATTGACGGATCGTGTTGGGTGGCATCTGCTGCTTCATCCCTTTGATTTCCACCTGTGTGGTAATTTCCCACAGACCGTCTTTAAGCTGGGCATAAGCCTCCCAGGAAAACGCGACAAAAGAAAACACTGCCACAACCATTATAATCCTTTTCCACATAAATTTTCTCCTTTATCTGATTTGAATCACATCCTGTAATCAACATGTAAAGAATGCTCCGCTGATGTCGATTAGTCATGATTGAAACATGGATTAACCGGTGGGCCGTTTGCGGATGATCTCTCTGCAAAGCGCCAGGTAATCCTCGGCGCCATGGCTTCTGGGAGCATATTCAAAAATGGATTGGCCAAAACTGGGAGCTTCAGCCACGGCAATATTCTCGCGGATCACGGCACTGAACACCCGCTCGCCGAAGCGCTCACGAACCTTGTCCATGATGGCGTTGTTCAGCCTTTTCCGTGCATCGTAGCGCGTCGGGATAACGCGATACGATGGACCGTCTTTGTTGTATTTTTTCTTGACGTCCTCAATCAGCGCCAAAAGCCTGCTCATGCCTTTGAGCGCAAGGAATTCCATCTGCAGCGGAATATAGACTTCACGGCAGGCAACCAGGGCATTGACCGTCAGCAATCCGGCCGCCGGGGGGCAATCTATGATCACGTATTGAACATCGGAAACCTCCGCCAGCCGATTCTTCAGGATTTTTTCTTTCCCGGGTAGATTGCTCATTTCTGTTTCCAGGCGCGATAAATCAAGGTTCGCGGGCAACACCTTCATGCCCTTAATCTCCATGACCGATTCAGCAATGCTCTCTGTTTTCTGCATGACCGAATAAATCGTGCTCTTCATCTGATGGGCGTCAAGCCCCAGGGAATATGTGAGATGGGCCTGCGGGTCAAAATCGATAACCAGAACTTTCTTCCTAAGCAGCGTCAGACCGACGGCAATATTGAGGGCGCAGGTTGTTTTGCCGACGCCTCCCTTCTGGTTGCAAAAGGCGATGATGTCAGGGCTGATCATACTCAAGTCTCCCGATATTGATTTCAGGCAATCGTCGAAAAATATTCTTTGACAATCCGGGTGATTTCCGCGGGTTTTTCCATGGGGATCAAGTGTCCCGCATCGGCAACGGATCCGTACTTGCCCTGCGGCAGCATGGAAATCGCTCTTTTGATATCCACCAGATCGATATTGGTACTTTTCTCTCCTTCGATCGCCAGCACGGGACAGGAAATCTTTTCAAGAAGCGGCCAGGGATTGCAGCACCAGCCGCCCATGAACATGGCGGCTTCGCTTTCCGGCGTGCACGTCAGCCTCATGTCGCCTTCAGTTAGTTTTTCCATGCCGTACTGCTTATACAGCTGCAGGATTTCAGGATCCCAGGCTGAAAAGAACGAACGCGATTTTAAATAAGACATCGCCTCGTCTTCACTCTTCCAGTGGTTGACCCTTTTGAGCGACTTGGAAGCCAGCGGATGATCTTTCACGCTGGGTGTCATCTCGTAAAACTGTTCCGGCAGGAAAATCGGTTCGATAAGAATCATGGCTCGCGGTGAAAGACCAAACATGCCGACGGCCATGGCCGAAACCGTCGCGCCCATCGAATGACCGACCATCAGGTGGTTCTCAATGTTCTGTGCATGACAGAACGCGGCCAGATCCTCGGCAACCACATTCCATCGGAGTCCTCCTTCATGCGGGTCGCATGAACGGTAGTTGCAGATGTACGGCGCCCAGACCGAATATTCGGGAACAAAATTTTCAATGATGGGATGCCACAGCCAGGGCAGAAATCCGGTGGCATGAATAAAAAGCATCTGACGGGGGCCTCCGGCGTAAAACAGATAGGGCAGTTCGGCCCCGCCGACGTCCTGCATCTTTAATTCAGGTATTTCCTTTTTCATAAGTCAAGAACGTTCCTTTTGCAAAAACACGGAAGCGCTGCAACGGTTTCTGACGTTGCCCGCATGGTCCTGTTTGCCCTGAGAGAAAACCGCATGCATCTCAGAAGACAAAGACAGCGGCCGCGACAACCGTGGTATAATGATCATCCATGCATATTTTTGACTGGGTCATGTTCAAGGTCCGGACAATCTTTCCACTGATTTTAAAAATCTTCTTTTTCTCATCCCAGCTCTCGTCCACGTTGAAATCAATGCCCAGGGTTGAGGCAAGCATCGCCGCAGCCAGATCCTCGGCATGGTCACCGGTTTGTTTCTCCGTCAGGCCGTAAGCGTGATGCTCACTAATGTAACCATAGGATGATTTATCTGCGGGGATCGCGCAGCCGACGGAGGCGGCAAGAAGCCTCTTCGGTTCATTGCTGCAGCAGCGGCTCATGACACAGTAAGTAATGGCGCCGGGTATCAGATATTTAAGCCCCTGCGACTTGGGAATCATTTTGCAGCCGGGCGGAAAAATGCTGGACACCTGAACCAAATTGCATTTTTCAATGCCGGCATTTCGCAAGGCACGTTCGAAAGAATGCAGTTCATCCCTGTGCGAGCCGACACCTTTGGTAAAAAAAATCTTTTTAGGAACAAACGTCTGCATTTTTGTCTCCTTTTAACATTAATACTCGGTCAGTGTGGAAAGGCCGCGTTCGCCCACCAGAATGATCCGGGTATGCGTCAGGCGGGTCGAAATCACCTTGGCCGTCGACTGCATGATCTTGAATCCCAGCGCGTTGTCCTCTTCCATCATATCACGCAATTTTTCAGACTCAAACGAAATGAGCTTTGAATCCTCAAGGCAACGTGCGCTCAACGTGTAGATGTACGGTTCAACGACAGCCGACCAGCCCATTGATTCCCCGCGGGTTATAAAATCAATTGTTACCTGCAAAGGCGGTTTACCCGTTCCCACATAGGTGTCCATGAAAAGGGCGATTTTCCCTTCCATCACCAGATAGAGGCTGCGGGCCGGATCGCCGTTGCCATATAGATGTGCCCCGGCCTGATACGTTTCCTCCTTACCTAAAGGTTCCAGTTTCACCAGTTGATCGTTGCTGAAATTTTTAAAAAAAGCAAAATTTTTAAGTACACTCACGGCTATCATGATCCATCTCCTTTCTCGATGTTGAAAATGTCATTATCCTTTATCAGTCTCACTTGATTCTCATCATGTGAATGGTTCGATATCAAGTTCATTGAGATGATAATTTACACGAAATCAGTGAGAATGCAAAATAAAATGATGAGGAAACACTCAAACCGTTTATCTTGCCCGAAACCGAAAAAAAGACTATAACGAACTATATTACAAGCAAAGGATATTTTTATGAAAAGATTTTTCGCTCTTGTTGCCGTTTTATCTTTTATTTTATCAGGTTGCGCTTCCGCTCCCGATACCGTCCGTGAAGTCAGGAGATCCCATCAGGACCGTACCCCCTATCAAACGGATATCAATCCCCCCCCGGATACCATTCGGGATGTGCTGGAATTACGCCAGGACCATACCTTTTATCTTACGGATGTCACCACGGGCAGTGAACATCTGTCTTTGGAAAGCCAGATGAGGATGGACAGAGATTACAACAACGCCTTTTTTTCCGTCTGGCACATGAAGTATCCTTATCATGCCCTTCCCGAGCGGGTCCGAAATGATTTTACAATATATGCCATGAAACCCGGTTATGGTGAAAACAAAAGAAAACATCCGGCGGACTGGATCAGAAATCTTCAAAACAGCGCTTCCCTTGAAAGCTATCCGAACATTCTTTCCCGCGGGATCACAACCAGAAATACCAGTCTGAGAGAACTGCCCACCAATATCCCTCATTTTTCCGCGAAGGACGGCGACAGCAAGGCCTGGCCGTTTGATAATCTTCAGCGCTCTTCCGTGCCGGCCAACACACCGGTCTTTGTCTGCCATCTCAGCGCGGACAAATCCTGGGCACTGGTGGAAACATCCTTTACGTACGGCTGGATTCCGACAGAAGATTTCGCATTTGCAGACAATGACTTTGTGAAAAACTGGGAAACGGGACACTACGCCGTAATCATCCGGGAACACGTGTCCATCCTGGATGGGCAAAACCGCTTTCTTGTGCAGGCCTCGGTGGGACATATTTTCCCTCTGGAGGCAGTCTCGGCAGGCGAAATGAAAATATCCGTCGCTATGGCTGACCCGAACAGGCAGGCAGTGATACGGCATGGTTTTGTGCCGGTGAAAGCGGCCGCCCAAAAGCCCCTCCGCTTCAATCCCGTCAACGCGGCAGGTATCGCAAATGAGCTGATCGGCGAACCGTACGGGTGGGGAGGTCTTTACGGCAGGCGCGATTGTTCCGCCATGACGCGGGATTTTTTTGCCGTCTTCGGCATCTGGCTCCCCCGACACTCCTCAAGCCAGGTGAAAGAAGCGGGCTTATACATTGACCTGCGGGGCCTTTCGCCTGAAGCAAAAGAAAAAACCATCATTGCGAAGGGGATCCCTTATCTGAGCCTTTTATGGCGCAAAGGCCACATCATGCTGTACATCGGCCACAAAGACGGCAGGGTCCTCATCTTTCACAATATGTGGGGCGTGCGGACAAGAGATTCACTCGGACGTGAAGGGCGAAAAATCGTCGGGCAGGCGGTCATCACGACGTTGATGCCGGGGCAGGAGGTTACCGACTTCGATCCGTCCGTGGGATCTTATATTAACCACATTGCGGCCATGAATATTCTCATTCCCGCAAACCAGGGCACGCTGATGGATGCAGCGCAAAAATTCCTGAACGCGTCTGTGGACATTCAGGGAGCGGGGCGAACAGACGCCGGTGTCCACGCGCTTGGACAAACCGCTCATCTGGAATGCGCGCACAAACTCGACTGCGAAACGCTGCGGATGGGACTCAATGACCACCTTCCGGCAAACATCAATATCCTGTCCGTGCAAAACGCCCACCCCCGATTTCACGCCCGCCATTCGGCCGTCAGCCGCAGTTACCTGTACCTGATCGCCTTACGGCGCACGGCGCTGGGCAAAAAATATGTCTGGTGGGTCAGAGATAAACTTCACATGGATAAAATGCAAAAAGCCCTGTCCGTTTTCAAGGGTTTTCACGATTTCACGTCTTTCGCCGATAAGAGAATGGAGAAAAACTCGTCGACAAAAGTATTGGTCGAAGGCATCGAGATGAGAGAATTTAACAGCCTGATTGCCATCCGCATCACCGGCTCCCATTTTTTATGGAAAATGGTCAGGCGCATTGTCGGAATGACCGTTGAAGCCGGACGCGGCAACATATCGGCCAGGGACCTGGAGCAGATGCTTGTGGCTGATTCCGAAGTGCCCGCCCGTCACACAGCCCCGCCTTCAGGGCTTTTCCTGGAAAAAGTGTTGTATGAAGGTGATAAACTGCCGGCCATTCAGCCGCCGATTCATTTACTGTAGAAACCTCTCCCGGCAGACCGGTATCCTTCCGTTATTTTATCAGAAAAACATTGACATACAGAGGGAACTTCCATATATTCCCGCTGCCGGAAAACGCTTTTTTCTGACGGGGCATACTCATCAAAAAAAGGCTTTCTTCGACCGGCAGGCGGACAGGGAAACGCGTTTCTTGCTGAATCGTCCAAACATCAGAATCATACAAACCTCTGCAGTTACAGATCAGGCAGCCCTATGGATAAAGTCAAAAAAAAGGGACCGACAACGTTAGAAACGCTCAAAGAGCTGATCAGCCGCCATCGCGAATTTGACATCATCGATCTTTTTTCAGACATGCACCCGGCAGATATTGCCGACCTGATCGACGAGCTCGAAGAAGAAGATCGCCTGCAGCTGTTTTCCCTGCTGGAAGTGGAAAAAGCTTCCGATGTTATCCTCGAGCTTTCCGACAATTCAAGAGAGCAGATCATTGAAGACCTTTCCAATGAAAAACTGACCGACATCATCGAAGAGATGGAATCGGACGACAAGGCCGACATCATCGCCGAACTCTCCGACGACCAGGCCAAAGCCGTTCTCGACGCCATCGAACCTGAAGAATCCGAGGAAGTCAAAGAGCTGCTTCAATACCCGGAGGACACGGCCGGCGGTATCATGCAGTCGGAACTGGTCTCGGTGAAAAAACACGCCACTGTCAACGACGCCTTTCAGGCGGTTGTGGACGCCAAGGACGAAATGGAAAACATCCACAATATTTTTGTTGTGGACGAAGAAGACAGGTTGGTCGGCACGGTACCCCTGCAGAACCTGATCACCATGAAACGGTTCACCCCTATTCTGGAGGTCATCGATGAGGCCATCCCGAGCGTCAATGTGGAAATGGACCAGGAAGAAGTGGCGCGTCTCTTCGAAAAATACGACCTCGTTTCTATCGGCGTTGTGGACAAAGAACAACATCTGCTGGGACGAATCACCATTGACGACATCATGGACACCGTGCAGGAAGAAACGTCCGAGGATATGTATCGCATAGCCGGTCTGGGTCACGATGACACCATTTTCAACAAGACCCTTGACTCCGTTAAAAAACGTCTCCCCTGGCTCTATCTCAATCTCATGACGGCGCTGACGTCCGTGCTGGTCATTGGCTTTTTCGAGGACACGATCAAACTCATGGTGGCACTGGTCTTTTTTATGCCGGTTATTGCGGGCCTTGGCGGCAACGCGGGAGGGCAAACCCTGGCCCTGATCATTCGTGGTATTGCGCTGGGAGAGGTCACCTTCGAAAATGCCAAACGCGTTCTTTACCGGCAAATCGCGGTGGGAATAACCAACGGCATTGCCGTGGGTACTGTTATCGCCATTATCGCCTATTTCTGGAAAGGCATTCCCGTTTTGGGACTTGTCATTGGGCTGGCCATGATCATCAGTGTTTTTGCAGGCACCATGGTTGGTGTCCTGATTCCGCTCGCCCTGAAAAGGCTTAACCTTGACCCGGCACTGGGTTCCAATATTCTG
>JAGFXG010000224.1 GCA_017860985.1 Deltaproteobacteria bacterium | reverse complement strand
GAAGGCGGCCGCCGGAAAAAATATTCAAATCATACCGGCCATGGAAATCACGACCAGCGAAGAAGTTCACCTGCTGGCTCTCTTCGGATCCCTGTCGGATCTCATGAAACTTCAGACGATCATCGATCAGCATTTATTCGGTGAAAATGATGAAACACGTTTCGGCGTTCAGGCCATCGTCAACGAACTTGGCGAAGTGGAAGGATTGAACAATCAGCTCCTCATCGGGGCGACGGATTTGGCCATTGATGACACAGTGGATATCATTCATCGTCTCGGCGGCCTCGCCATCCCTGCGCATATCGACCGGGAAAGTTTCAGCGTGCTGAGCCAGCTGGGCTTCATTGATGAGCATGCTCATTTTGACGCACTGGAAATATCGAAATTAACCGGTATCCGGCAGGGCCGCCTGAGGTATCAGGAACTGAACCGGTATCCCTTTGTCACGTCATCGGATGCCCATTTCATCCGGGACATCGGCTTATCAACCACAAAAATTCTTATGGCCCAACCCAGTTTTGCCGAACTGATCACAGCCTTTTCCGGACAAGACGGCCGCCGCATCATGGAGCAGGAATGCTGACCCTTTCCGATCATATTCTGGACATTACCGAAAATTCCATCCGCGCCGGCGCGAAGCTGATTGAAATCAGCATTGATGAAGATTCTGAAAACGACCTGCTCACCATCGAAATAAAAGATGACGGTCACGGCATGAACCCGGATGCTGTTCAAAAAGTTGTGGATCCCTTTTATACAACCAAAACCGTCAGACGCGTCGGACTGGGTCTGCCGCTTCTCAAAGACGCCGCCGAACGATCAGGCGGAACATTTCAGCTTAAATCACAAGAAAATTACGGAACTACGGTAAAAGCCACGTTTGGCCTCCGTCACCTGGACAGGCAGCCCCTGGGAGCTATTATTAACATAATAATTATTCTCATTATTTCTAATTCTGATATTGATTTTTTTTACAAACACAGGCATAATGACCGGCGGTTTGAAATGGATACACGAGAAATCCGTAAGGAAATCGAGGATATTCCCGTAAATCATCCTGAGATAATTAAATATATTCGGGGCACGATGGAAGAAGGATTACGCGAAATCGAACCGGAAGCATAGTACACCCCGTAAGATCGAGGAGGAATAAATGAAAGCCGAAGAAACAGAATTATTGAAAGAGTTCACGCCGGAACAGGTGGCCAAGCTGAACAGCATCATTGAAAAACACAAGGGCAAACCGGGGGGGCTGATCCCCGTCCTGGAAGAAGCACAGGTCTGTCTCGAGTATCTGCCCATGTCCGTCCAGAAAAAAATTGCAACCGAATTGAATCTTCCGCTGAGCCGCGTTTATGGCGTTGTCACTTTTTATTCTTTCTTCACCATGACGCCCCGCGGGAAATATACTGTCAGGGTCTGTCTCGGCACGGCCTGCTACGTGCGTGGAGGAAAGGCGCTGACTGAAACGCTGGAAAAACAGTTCGGCATTAAAGAAGGTGAAACGACGGCGGACCGCATGTTCACACTGGAATCCGTCCGCTGCCTTGGCGCATGCGGTCTGGGGCCGGTCATCGTTGTGGGTGAAGACGTTCACGGCCGTGTCAAACCCGGAAAAGTGAAAGAAATACTAAGTCAATACAATTAATTTAATATTTAGAAAACGGAGGATACGCCGATGGCGAAACTGACGATTGATGATTTAAAAAAGATCAAAGAAAAAGTACACAATGAGATGTCACTGCGTGATGGAGACCGCCGCGTCAAAGTCACCGTTCATATGGGAACCTGCGGTATTGCTTCCGGTGCAAAGGAAGTCATGGACACTCTGCTGGCTGAAATTGATGCCGCCAAGGTTCATGATGTCATCGTGACCACCTCCGGATGCATGGGCCTTTGCAGCCGCGAACCGCTGGTGACTGTAGAAATTATCAATGAACCCCCGATCAAATACGAGTATGTGAATCCAAACAAAATCAGACAGATTTTTAAAAGACACGTTCTCGCGGGAGAAATACAGACCCCGTTTGTTCTGGCAAAAGGTTCTGAAATCACTAAATAAAAAAATGAGCGGTCATGTATTTGCAACCATTCGGTTCATTGATCGCTTTGCAAGGAGGATCTTGGATTCATGAAAGTATTTCGTTCACACATACTCATTTGCGGGGGCACCGGCTGTCAGGCTTCCGGCAGTATCGGAGTAAAAAACGCTCTTCTGGAAGAAATCGTTAAAAGGAAGCTTTCCGAGGACATCAAAGTCGTAGAAACAGGCTGTAACGGTTTTTGCGCGCTGGGCCCCATCATGGTGGTCTATCCCGAAGGTGTCATTTACATCAGTTTAAAACCGGCCGATATCCCCGAACTGGTCGAAGAACACCTGGTCAAGGGCAGAGTTGTTGACCGGCTGCTGTATCGTGAGCCGGGCACAGACAAAGTCATCCCCACCATGCAGGACATTCCCTTTTTCGCCCACCAGGAACTGCGGGTGTTGAAAAACCGCGGATTGATCGATCCTGAAAAAATAGAAGAATATATCGCCCGCGACGGTTATGCCGGCATGGCCAAGGCGCTTACTGAAATGACGCCGGAACAGATTGTCCAGGACGTGCTGGATTCCGGCCTGCGCGGACGCGGCGGAGCGGGTTTCCCCACCGGCCTGAAATGGAAGTTTGCCGCCGCATCCAAGGGCGATGTGAAATACGTTTTATGCAATGCCGATGAAGGTGACCCCGGCGCTTTCATGGACCGCAGCGTTCTGGAAGCGGATCCACATGCCGTTCTGGAAGGCATGGTCATCGCGGCCAAAGCCATCGGCTCAAGCCATGGCTACATCTATTGCCGCGCTGAATATCCCCTGGCCATCCATCGTTTGAATATCGCCATCGGACAGGCCAAGGAAGCCGGCCTGCTGGGTCAGAACATCCTGGGCACGGGCTTCAACTTCGATCTTGAAATTTACCAGGGCGCTGGCGCGTTTGTATGCGGCGAAGAAACCGCCCTGATGACCTCGATTGAAGGAAAGCGCGGCATGCCCCGTCCCCGTCCGCCCTTCCCTGCCGTGGCAGGCCTGTGGCAGAAACCGAGCATCCTGAACAATGTTGAAACGCTGGCCAACATCGGCCAGATTATTCAGCGCGGATCCAAATGGTACGCCTCGATAGGCACGGAAAAAAGCAAGGGCACGAAAGTGTTCGCCCTTACCGGTGATGTCAACAACGTCGGTCTGGTGGAAGTTCCCATGGGCACCAAGCTGGGCACCATCGTCTTTGATATCGGCGGCGGGATCCCCAAAGGCAAAAAGTTCAAGGCTGCCCAGCTGGGCGGCCCGTCCGGAGGCTGCATCCCCGTGCAGCACTTAAACGCTTCCGTTGACTATGAAAAAGTCGCGGAACTGGGCGCCATCATGGGTTCCGGCGGATTGATCGTCATGAACGAAGACAAGTGCGCGGTCGATATGGCCCGTTTCTTCATGGATTTCTGCCAGGACGAATCCTGCGGCAAGTGCACCCCCTGCCGCGAGGGCACCAAACGCATGCTGAACCTCCTGACCGACATCACCCAGGGAAAGGGCAAGGCAGGCGACATCGAACTGCTCGAGGAAATGGCCTCCGTTATCAAAAACGCGGCCCTGTGCGGCCTGGGGCAATCCGCTCCCAATCACGTTTTGAGCACCATCCGTTATTTCCGCAAAGAATACGAAGAACTTATCTACGAAAATCGATGCCGTG
>JAGFXG010000223.1 GCA_017860985.1 Deltaproteobacteria bacterium | reverse complement strand
CGCTGCAGACGCTCCTGCATGCTCTTCTGGTACTCCTCCGCCAGCTTACGCTCGGTAATGTCGTTGTACAGGACCTGGAACAATGGATTTCCGCTCCACAGGATTTCCTTGCGAAAAACCCGCAGATGCCGGATGTCTCCGTCTCTTCTTACAATGCTGACCTCGTATTCGGTCGGCACGTACCGGCCTTTCTGTCGTTTCTCTTTCCTGTCCTCGTGTTCTGCAAAACTCTCGGGTGTGTAGCGCTCCTTTGCAGGGATTTCTTCCAGTTCTTCTAGAGTTTTACAACCGTAAATATCCAGAAGCGCCCGGTTGACATACATCATTTTCCCCGTTTCAGAAATAATGCGGGCTCCCAGAGGAGAATCTTCGAGAGAGCGGCGGAAGTTTTCTTCTGCCTGTTTGATTGCCGCTTCCATTTTTACGCGTTCGGTAATTTCCAGAACCGAAATGATACCGGCAGGGCTTCCATTGAACACAATGGTTTCTCCCGAAAGGTCAATCCACTTCACTGTATTGTCTTTAGAAACAATTCTGAATTCATAACGCTTGGTGACGGGAATGCCCTGCTGCCGCTTCTGGCCCCGTTCCATGACCGCTTGCCTGTCGTCGGGATGGACGATATCCCAGAAATTCATGGACAGAAGTTCCTGGTTTGTGTAACCCGTGATTTCCGTCGCGGCGGGATTAGCATATATCCATTTATTGTTTTGAAAGACCAGGATGGCCGTTGGAGAAGATTCCGTGAGAATGCGGAATCTTTCTTCACTTTCCCGAAGGGCATCTTCCGCCTTCTTACGCCTGGTGATGTTGCGGCCAACGCAAACAGCGCCTGCAACTTTCCCATTACGTATGAAGGGGGAGCCGCTTACTTCGCCAATGGTCAAGGTTCCATCCTTGCCAATAAACTTGTAAACAGAAGGCGGAAGGCTTGCACCCTTGAAGACCTGGCCCAGATGATGGATGGCCAGCTCCAGAGATTGAGGCGACAGGATGTACTCTAATTCAGAAAGAGGTCGTCCGATGAAATCCTGGGCATTATATCCCAGTATTTTTTCGACGCTCGGAGACATGCTTAATATTTTAAAATTGGTGTCAAATGAAAAAATGACATCGGTGATATTTTCAAAGTTCAGGCGATACTTCTCTTCCAGTTCCTTGAACTCCTGGTTTGCCATTTCCAGGTCGAGTATTTTCTTCTCAAGTTTGTGAAAAAGAATATCATTGTAATGGCGAAAGAATTCCATTTCTTCAAGGAGGGGTCTTGCCGCCACGAAATTATCAGTTTTCTTTTCTTCCATCAGTTCGATCAGGATTTTAATCAGCGTTGATGGTTCCTCCGGCTTGATAATGAACCGGTCCGCACCGAGCGCCAGGGCAAATTTTTCGTCCTTCGGCTCTGTGTAAGTCGCCGTATAAAAGACAAACGGGATATTTTTAAGTTTTTCGTCCGCTTTGCAGTGCTGGCATAAGGTATAACCATCCATCACCGGCATCAGGATATCCGAAACAATTAGGTCGGGCATATGAGCCCGCGCAATTTCCAGGGCGGCGCTGCCGTTTGCCGCTTCATGAACATTCCACCCCTGGTTTGCAATCAGGCTTTTCAGCAGGTACAAATTGTCTGAATTATCATCAACAATCAAGACGTTTGTTTTCATGTGTTCCTTCAATTTAAAGCGACCGGACAGAATGACTTTGGGCTTGACTGCACGCATCCAGTTTCGTTGTTTTGTCGATAGGGCGGGCACGACCCGCGGTTACTTAAAGCGGGAAACGCGCAACTTTTTACATTTTCACTTAACCCGTCAGAAAGTCAAGAAAATATTATATAAAAGCAAACGGATGGTAATGATATGCCATTGTCCGATATAACGTTAGGGGATACTTTTCTATCTGCCTTTGATCTGCGGGATGGCCTGAGAGATCAACCGTCTCTTTTGTGCCCCTTCACGATCTGTGAGCGAATCAGGCGCGGAAGAATCAGATGATGCTGCGGACAGATGGAACGCGGATTCTGATACACGCAGTTGGCAAAGCCCACCAGGTATTTGCGCAATTCGCCATAACGCACGATTTCGTCGACAAAGCCCTTTTGGGCGCAATACAGCGGATTGGACGTGTCATCATAATGCTTAACCATTTCGTTCATCCTGTCGATCGTAGGCTGCAAAGACCGTCCGTCATCTTTGTCCTTGACCAGGCGCCGGGCATATGTTGCCGCCGCCGCAGTCTCTCCGTGCATGACGTTGATCTCCGTAGCGGCCGTGCCCAAAGAGAAGGCATTGTTGTTGTTGGCCACCGGTCCGCCCATGACATAATAACCGGCCACGCTGCCTTTGCGCAGCACCACGAGCATCATCGGCAGATGAGAATTTTCAATGGAATAAATCAGGGATTGTCCCAGCCCGAGCAGCTCCGCTTTTTCCGCCTCGTCGCCGACATCAATGCCGCTTGTGTCCTGAATCCAGATGACAGGAACTTTATCGCGGGAACACAGTGTGACAAAGTCACTCATTTTGATCAAGCCCTGGCGGTAAAGCCTGCCGCCCGACCCTTCGTATGCTTTGGTGTATTCAGGATATTCCGCGAAAGTTCCCTGGCGGTTGCCGATTACGCCCGTCAGGTATCCATCGACCTTCACCAGGCCTGTATAGACTTCCGGGCCGAATCCGGGACAAAATTCCATGTGCTCGGAACGGTCGACCAGCCTGGCCAGCACCTGCTCAAAATCATAAACACCATTTTTATCAACAGGAACAATTGAGGCAATTTCTGAAGGCGGATACTCCGGCTGGGCAGGTTCGGCAACGCGGAAAAAGCGCGGTTTGAATGCGGGAAGATCGCCCATGTAATCCTTTATGGCGTCGAGCACCTGTTTTTCTTCATCAAAAACGGCACGGAAAAATCCGGTGACATCGTAATGAATTTTGACGCTGCCGGGCGGAACGGATTTAAAATGCCTGGTCGCGTCAATGATTTCCTCCGCGCGGGTTTCATCGTAAGTCCCTGCCGGATTGATGCCGCTGAGGATACCGCCCCCACCCACAGCCATATTCGCTTTCTTATGGGCAAGCAGGATCACCGGACTGACCGACTGATAACCGCCGCCCGCCGGATTGGTACCGTAGATACCGGCAATGACCGGGTTGCCCATGATTTCCAGCTCTGCATGGCGATAGAAACAGGCACCCTGGCCCCGTTTGCCGGCATACACTTTTTCCTGTTCGGTAAGCTTGACGCCTGAACAGTTCACCAGCCAGACAAGGGGGACACGGAGAATTTTGGCCATATCCGTTACCCGGAGATTATTTTCCGCCTGTCCGGCAATCCAGGCGCCGGCCATCCATTTGTTGTTAAATCCGGCGAGGACGCACCATTTGCCGTTGATTCGCGCAAGGCCATCCACCACACCGGTGCTGCCCGATTCTTCATTTTGGGGATCAAAGATGCTGTGCAGCGGACAGAAGGTCCCGGGATCCACCAGGTAATCGATGCGCTGCCAGACGCTCATCTCGCCGCGTTCGTTCAGTCTGGACAATGGGACGCCGACGTTTTTGATGCGCTCGACTTCGGCGTCGATTGGCTGCATGATTTCTTCGATCTTTGCGCGGTTTCCCTTCATGTTTTCGATTTGTATTTCGGAAAGCGGGCTTCCCATCGGATCCATTTTTTCAAAATACTGTCTCATGACTGACTCCTGTATTCGGGCTAGGCGCGGTTTGGTGC
>JAGFXG010000222.1 GCA_017860985.1 Deltaproteobacteria bacterium | reverse complement strand
GAAGGTGCGCGTACCGGTAATATAGGCGATGGTAAAATTTTCGTTGTTCCGCTGGAGGAATGCATCCGCATCCGCACCGGGGAATCGGGACGCCTGGCCATCGGGTAACGTTTTTCAAAGGAGAGCATCATTCGATGATTGCCCATTATTTCAAACACGTGCCCTTTGAAGATATCGGCAGCATCCGTTCGTGGCTTACGAGTGCCGGCTACACCATCAACAGCACGCCTTTTTTTAAATCGGCAAACCTGCCTGCTATGGAGGAAATTGACCTGCTGATTGTGATGGGCGGACCGATGAGCGTCAATGACGAAAAGAGATATCCGTGGCTTGTCCCCGAGAAACAATTTATTCGTCAAATGATTGTGTCCGGCAAACCTGTTTTGGGCATCTGTCTGGGCGCGCAGCTTATCGCCAGCGCGATGGGGGCAAAGGTGTATCCTAATTCTGTGAAAGAAATCGGCTGGTTTCCCATCTATGGTGTTTCGTCCAGCGACAAATCCATCTTTCGCTTCCCGCAATCGATGCAGGCTTTCCATTGGCACGGAGAAACATTTGACCTGCCGACGGGATCAACGCGCATCGCGAAAAGCGATGGATGCGAAAATCAGGCGTTTCAACTGGGTCAGTCGGTTATCGGTTTGCAGTTTCATCTGGAAACCACACCGCAGTCCGCTCAAGATCTTGTTACGCATTGCCGGGATGAACTCATCCCCGCGCGCTGCATACAGACCGAGAAGGAAATCCTGTCCGCCAAGCCCGCACAGTATCAATCCATCAACCATCTGATGGACAAGATCCTTACTTTCCTGGCACGATCACTTTGATTATTTATTCCTGCGTTCATCAATATCTCCGGGGTACATCATGGCGCCAGGGCCCCTCTCGCGTGTCCGAACCCGAATGACATCTTCAACAGGCGTAACAAAGATAATGCCGTCGCCCGTCTCGCCTGTATAAGCCGATTGGAGAATTGCTTCCAGCGCGGCGTCCAGGTTGCGCGTGTTCAAAACAATGTTGATTTGTATTTTTGGAAGCATATTGACCTGATAGGTTCCGGCGCGCCCGACCAGTTGAACGCCGCCCTGCCGTCCATGTCCCCGCACTTCAAACGTGTTCATCCCCACAATTCCTATCTCTTTAAGCGCATCGATAACATCGTTGACTTTATCTTCGCGAATGATCGCCTCGATTTTTTTCAGCATGGTAAAATCTCCAGTCCCAAATTCTATTAATTGCCAAACCACCAATAATTATAAAGGTTTGTTAGTATGATCGTTCCCCATGGGAGCTGATGTCCAGACCCACGTCTTCTTCGATCGGACTGACTCTCAAGCCGATGCTCACATGAAGTGCTTTCGCCAGCACGTAGGTCATTCCGAAAGAAAAAACAATGGTGACCATCACCGCAACGATCTGAATGCCCAGTTGGGCGGGATTGCCGAAAAACAACCCGTTGGCGCCGTCTGCATTAACGGCCACTGTTGCGAATAATCCCGTGGCGATAGTGCCCCAGGTACTGCCCATGCCGTGGCAGGCCCAGACATCCAGTGATTCATCCAGTTTGCGTCTTTCCCGAAAACGCATTGCGTAATAAGCAAGTGGCGCGGACACAGCCCCGATCACCATGGCGGCCAGAGGTGTAACAAACCCGCAGGCCGGTGTCACTGCGGCAAGGCCAACCACCATCCCTGTCGCAATCCCCAGCGTGCTTGGCCTTCCGTCCAGCCAGGAAAGCAGCATCCAGACCAGACCGGCGGTGGCAGCCGAGGTATTGGTGGTTACCAGAGCATTTACCGCTACTCCGTTTGCTCCGAGGGCGCTGCCCGCGTTAAAACCGAACCACCCTACCCACAGTAATCCTGTTCCCAAAACCGTAAGTGGAATATTGTTCGGCTCCATCGGAACTTTGCCGTGGCCTTTTCTCGGACCGATGACCATGGCAAACGCGAGAGCTGAAAAACCTGCGGCAATATGCACAACTGTCCCGCCTGCAAAATCGAGAACGCCCATTTCCTTCAGCCATCCCCCCTGTCCCCAGACCCAGTGGCAAAGCGGGTCATACACCAGTGTTGCCCAGAGAAGGCTGAAAAGCAGGAAACTCTTGAATTTGACTCTTTCCACAAAAGCGCCTGTAATGAGCGCGGGAGTAATCACGGCAAACATCATCTGAAAAGAGGCAAAAAGTTCATGAGGGATGGTTTTAGCGTAGGCAATGTTCGGTTGGGCGCCAACCCCCTGAAAGCCCAGGAAATCCAGTCCGCCAATTAATCCGCTTATATCAGGACCAAACGAAAGGGAATAACCATAAAGTACCCATTGAACTCCGATCAGGGACATGAAAACATAGCTCAGAGTTAAGGTGGAAAGAACATTTTTCCGACGCACCATGCCGCCATAAAAAAATGCCAGGGCCGGCGTCATCAAAAGAACCAGAGAACAACATACTAATATCCAGGCTGTATCACCTGCACTGATTTGAGCACCCATTTTATTGATATTCCTCCCTATGTATATAGAGTAAGGTCAAACAGCAATTATCCTGCCATAATATATTGTTCATTAAATACAGCAGGTTATAAATATTATAATCAGGCGGGCAACCGCATATTTGTGCAATTTGAAAAATTTTAAAACAAAATTGTATTGATTAGCAAAGTTCTCTCAGGCAGAAATATGATAGTATTTTGACGTTTTCGATGATGATTTAAAAATAATAGAACAATATTGTTCAATATGGCATATGTGTTCCTTTTTGAATATATCAATAATTACAATGACAAAGAACTATTCAGCAGCTCGGCATTAACTTTGCTTTAAATGCGACGAATAAACTGGAAGTGGAAGGCAGCCTTTTCATCTAAAAACGTTATCCGGTTTTTCAATATCTGAACTGAGGGGTCGTCTAAAGGCAGGACAACAGGTTCTGGCCCTGTGAATCGAGGTTCGAGTCCTTGCCCCTCAGCCATCTTATCCATCAGCGAACATATATAAACTTTTTTTTTAGCATAACTTTTTCCAAAGTTATGCTAAATTGGTGTCCTATTTGCAGTATTGCATCATAATGGACATAATATTCATTGAACTTGATACAATATTGTTAGATAATATAAAGATAATCTATCAGGTTAGATTTAAATAAACATTAACCAACATTTATCCCGAGGAAATAACGACGTGAGCATTCACAGTTATGAAGAATTAGCAGCCCTGCATGCGATTGCTAAAATTCTGGCGCAGCCGGACGATTTGCATGATCGGTTGGAGCTTATCCTGAAGGAAATGAGTGTGCGGCTCGGGATGCAGCGCGGTATGATTTCACTATTGGATCGTGAAAAGAAGGAAGCCTGGCTGGATATTGCCCATGACTTCAATATCGAAGGGATGGAAGTCACATACAAACCTGGCGAAGGCATTACCGGTAAAGTGGCGGAAACCGGTCGTCCGATGGCCGTAGCGAATCTTGGGCAGGAAACGCACTTTCTGGATCGCACAGGTGCACGTCGTCATCTGAATCGCGCAGAGCTTTCCTTTCTGTGTGTTCCGATTATGTATGACGGAGAAGTGGTCGGTGTTTTATCCGCTGACAAGGTTGCCAGAGAGGTTGAAGACCTGGACAAGGAGCTGGCGATGCTTTCTTCGGTTGCCGAATTGATGGCAAAGATCGTGCATATCAGGGCATTAGAAGAAGAGAACCGCCGTCTGCGTAAAATCGTTGGTAGCGGCCACGCGCCCTCGATGGACATTATCGGTCATTCCAA
>JAGFXG010000221.1 GCA_017860985.1 Deltaproteobacteria bacterium | reverse complement strand
GGCCGCAAAACAGCCAACCTGGTCATCACGCTGGCTTACGGCAAAGACGGCATCTGCGTGGACACGCATGTCCACCGTATCTCCAACCGGCTGGGTTATGTTGCAACGAAAACTCCGGACGAAACGGAAATGGCCCTGCGCGATAAACTTCCTCGGAAGTACTGGATCATTTACAACACCCTGCTGGTTTTCTTTGGCCGTAAAACCTGCAAGCCTGTTTCGCCTGTCTGCAGCACCTGCCCGATCAGCAATTACTGCGACCGCACGGGCGTGACGGTAAGCCGATAATCCTCAAAATATGAAGGAAAAGAAAATTGTTGACGATTATTCATCATTTGGCTATGATGCCGCGGTTTTTTGGATGAGCGCAGGAAAGCGGCTGTATTGATTCATGAAGATGTATTGAGCATTATTCATGAATTCATGGCCGGCATAGCGGCAAAAGAAGCGTTGAATAAAATGAGCGCCGGTGATATGTAACCAAAAGATCATAAAGAATTGTTGAAATTACGTAAGGTAAAGGATGTAAGAGATGACGGTATTTTTAACCATATTGCACATTGTTGTGTGTGTTACCCTGATTTTAATCGTCTTGCTTCAGGCAGGCAAAGGCGCGAACATGGGCGCTGCTTTCGGAGGTTCAAGCCAGACCGTTTTCGGTTCAGGCGGCGCGGGAACTTTTCTGGGAAAGTTGACAGCGGCGGTGGCAATCATTTTCATGCTCACCTCCATTACATTGACATACACGGCATCAAGAAGGCCGTCGGGTTTGATGGATAATGTGTCAGCTCCTGCGGCAAGACAGGCGGCTCCGGTTGCGCCCAAACCCGCAACATCGCCCGCTGCAACAGCAGCGAAGGCACCCGCAGCCCCGGCAACTGCTCCCGGTGCGGCAACGGCACCTGCCGCGGCACCGGCACCGGTACCTGCGGCGAAATAAGATTTGTTCTTTTCTGTCTCCGCAATCTGCAAAACCAATTTGATGATCAGCAGGCACGCGGTGAATAAATTAGGTTTTAATTTGCTGCCGAAGTGGTGGAATTGGTAGACACGCTATCTTGAGGGGGTAGTGGACAAAATCCGTGCTGGTTCAAGTCCAGTCTTCGGCACCATGATAAAAAGGGGTTAACTGATTCATCGGTTAACCCCCTTTTTCTTTTGATGGTGTTTAGTCCAAAACTTTCCAGAAAGCCTTCAAATTGAGTAACAATTGCCAGCTCATTCAGTCATGTTGACTGAATCAGTTGTTTTGTATACTTAAACTCAAACCATGGGTTCAAACTGCAAGATTGAACCCGCACATCCTATATTGTCCCCTCCAGGATGCGTTCGAGATCGCTGCCGTAGCGCCGGTATTTTTCAGGGGACAGGATTTCCTGGAGATGGTCCCTGTTTAACACCATTTCGGCGAGTTTTTCATCCGGCAGAAACATAAATACCGCACAGTTGGCTTTTCTGGCCTGCTCAAAACGCCAGGCATACAGTTTTTTGATCAGTTCTCTCTGCTCGCGGGCAAGCGCATAATACCCTTTTATTTTTGAGTACCCGCGGCGGTCAAATATTCTTTCCTGCCAGCTTGCGGCGGCGATTTTCGCAAATGCCTCAACTGCTGCTTTTTCCAGACCTTTTTCTCGCAATCCCGCTAGTTGCTTTTCATAAAGCGCAGGCAAGAGGGTCACGTCCTGGACGGCATACGCCAGCTGTTCATCGGTTAGCGGACGCTGGTCCCAACGTGAGCGCTGCATCTTCTTGCTTTTCTTGAGTTCCACGCCGAGGAATTCCTTGATCATTTTTTCTAAAGAGAGCTGACGAAATCCCAGCAGCATGGCCGCCCGGTGCGTATCAAAAATATTTTTAAATTCAAATCCATAGTCTCTTTTCAGCAGGCGGATGTCGTTATCTGCGGCATGAAGGATTTTTACAACGGACTTGCTTTTAAAGGATCTGGCTAAAAATGATAAATCCAGGTCGGCCGTCACATCAAAGACATAGGTGGTGGGTTTTGCGTAAATTTGGATCAAACAGAGTTTTTCCCTGAAATATCTGAAGGAATCGTATTCTGTATCAATGCCTAATAGTGAAGCCTGACGCATATGGTCGGCGGCGCGTTTTGCGGTTTCAGGTGAATTTACCAGCAGCCAATTCGTATTCATGGCAAGCTACTTAACCGAAACATCAATTTTATGCCATAAAAATGATGAGGTCCGGCTGGCAATACAATGTTCCTCGGTTGTCTATTTGTTTAGTTTTATTATGCTATTATACTTTACAAAATAAAAAGATATGTTAACATTTCACAAAACGATCGAACACAGGAGAGGATCTCATCGGTATTTATGAGAAAAATATTATTTTTTCTTGTTCTGGCGATATCTTCCGGAGGTTGCGACATGCAAAACAGATTTCTTTATTTTCCCAATGATGATTGGCCTTCCACCCAAATGCTGGCTTCCGAAAATATGGAGCTGTGGCAGACAGAGGGCCCGGATTACCGGGGGCTGGTTTCCGCTGAAAATAAACCCGCTCCCGGCGGCACCATCGTTCTTTTTCACGGCAATGGCGGTACGGCTTTCGACAGGGGATTCTATCTGGAGCCTTTGTCTGAACTGGGTTTCCGGGTAGTTCTGGCTGAATACCCGCAATACGGAGGACGCCCAGGCAGGGTGGGAGAAAAGCCCTTTGTTGCCGACGGCCTGGAAACTGTTCGCATAGCCCATGAGCAATACGGGGATCCTCTTTACCTGCTGGGCGAATCGCTGGGCTGCGGTGTTGCGGCCGCCGTTGCCAGGCAGACGAAAGTTCCCATTGCCGGAATCATCCTCATCACACCCTGGGACACGCTGGCGTCTGTCGCCAAATCCCTGTTTCCTTTTCTGCCGGTAAAGCTGGTTTTAACGGACAAGTATGACAGCATTTCCAATCTTCAATCGTTTCAGAAAAATATATCCGTGGTCGGCGCCGAGCGTGACGAAATCCTTCCGATCAAACACGCTCATAATTTGTACGCGAATCTGCCGGAAGGGAAAAAGCGCATGTGGGTTATTAAGGGAGCGGGCCATAATGACTGGCCGTTTTACGCGGGGGAAGACCTGTGGCGGGAGATGACTGATTTTGTCAGAGTCGATAAAAAAGGTCCATGAAACAGGCAACCGGAGATTAAGGGGGGGCGCATGTCCTCGAACAGATATGACGTCAATAGATTCTTTTTAAAAGACACGATCCGTCAGCGGATTGACTTTTCCCGGACCGCCCAGAGCAGGGGGCTTCCCGCACCGCCGCCTCAAAAGAGCTGCTCGCCGGGGACGGTCCGAATTGATTTGCCCGACGGTGCCGGGGCGCTGGATCGTCTGGCGAAAATTCCGGTGAGCAAGGCAGTTGCCCTACGCGAAAGTGTTCGTCAATATGCAGCCACTCCACTGACTCTGGAGGAGCTTTCCGCGCTGTTGTGGGCCACCCAGGGCGTCCGGAGAATCCTGTCTGCCGAATCTGCACTTCGGACGGTTCCTTCTGCCGGTGCCCGTCATGCGCTGGAAGCCTATCTGGTCGTCAATCGCGTGAATACACTCCCGGCCGGTCTTTACCGTTATCTGCCTTTCGACGGCCAGCTTGCTCAGCTTAGGATTGACGCTCAAATC
Organism: Deltaproteobacteria bacterium; assembly: GCA_017860985.1. Lineage (GTDB taxonomy): Bacteria > Desulfobacterota > Syntrophia > Syntrophales > Smithellaceae > UBA8904. The sequence continues at coordinate 131 of JAGFXG010000221.1, read as the reverse complement.
GGCCGTAAAGCAGCCGTGGCATGTTTCGGGCAGAGCTTCATCGCTGCCGCCGCCGTGACATTTTTCTGGACGGCGATTCCAGCGAGGATGGAGTGGCGTTACGATCTGGCGGCGCACAAAGTCATCGCCAT
>JAGFXG010000220.1 GCA_017860985.1 Deltaproteobacteria bacterium | reverse complement strand
ACTGCGGCCCTTGTGCCAATTTTCTTTATCATTTTCACCTCTCCTTTCGAAAACACGCTTTTTACGGGCGCACGCGCGGCTTGAAGGTGCCGTCCGCCCTTTCTTTGTCCATCACTCGTTTGAGCATTTTAAACATTTTATAGTTCTGCGGCTCTTCTTCGTAAAATTTGTCCCAGGCGTAATAGTACATTTCCTGCAATTTTTCAGGGGACATCAACTTGGGTTGAAACACGACTTTGCCGCAGGTATAGTCATTCCAATCGTAGGAAAAAATCCGGCCTTCTTTATGCAGATCGTCAAAGGTCCGGGTATGCGGAAAGGGCGTGAGCACCGTAAACTCAGCCATATCCAGTTCAATTTCCAGCAGAAAATCCACCAGTCTTTTTATATAGTCTTCTGTATGATAATCAAGGCCCAGCAGAATGCTACCCTCCACGGCGATGCCATAATCATGATAGCGTTTGACGCGGTCGCGGATATGATTCGAGGAATCAAAAATCGCCTGATAGATGAACCACGCGCCCGCCTGAGCTGCCAGATCCAGGACTTTGTCGTCATCTTCAATGGGATGGCTGCACCATTTCTTTTTAAGCGGAATCATCTCTTTGAAAAGTCCCATCTCCCAGTCCTTATCCTGCGCCAGGGAATTATCAACGATGAACAGGCGGTTGTTTTCAATGCTCGACAATTCTTCGATGACCCTGTCGTAAGGACGGGGGCGGAAACTCCGGCCACCCAGAAATCTGACGGCACACGGATAGCAGTTAAACCGGCAACCGCGCGATGCGTGCACCAGATCGACCATCTGCACACCGCGATAATTGTACATGTCGCGGTTTAAAATGCTGCGGCGCGCCGTGCCCACGCTTTCAATCGGCGGCTGATCCTGCATAAAGTTATAAACGTTTTGCAGCCGGCCCGCCTTGAAATCGGCAAAAACCTGTTCCATCCGGCCTTCGGCCTCTCCTAAAAACACGGCGTCGGCATGAAGCTCACTCTCTTCCGCATGCAGCATGGTGGCAATCCCACCGCACATCACTTTAATGCCTCTGGCGCGAAACGCGTCGGCGATTTCCCAGCCGCGTTTGACCTGCGCGGTCAGCATGATTGATATCCCGACAAAATCACAGCCCTCATCAAAGTTTATAGCGTCAACGTTTTCATCGATGAATTTCACATCCACATCGGCAGGCAGCGTCGCGGCCATGACAACCGGTCCGTGAGGCGGAAGCGTAAAACGCGTCTGGCGGTCCAGCTTTTCCCACTTGGGATAGATTAATAAAAATTTCATAATGCCTCTTGTTTCATCTCTGTATTATTTTATGACGGCTCTGGCGATAACCTGCTTCATGATTTCATTGGAACCGGCCAGAATGCGTGTGACGCGGATGTCCCGCCATGCACGCGCGATCGGATACTCTTCACAATAGCCATAGCCGCCAAAGAGCTGCAGGCAGCGGTCGGCAACCCTCCATGCCATCTCCGTAATCCAGAGCTTTGCCATGGAAACTTCAGCGGACACGGAGTTTTTCTGCCAGTGTTCCAGAATCATTCTATCCACAAACGTCCGGCCGATGGTGACTTCCGCGGCCACCTCCGCCAGAACAAACTGGGTATTCTGCAGCTGGGTCAGTTTCTTCCCGAAAACTTCGCGCTGTTTGCAATACCGGATCGTTTCTTCCAGCATGAATTCCGCAGCCGTCTGCGCACCGATGGTGCAGATCAGGCGCTCCTGCTGGAGATTGATCATCAGATTTTTAAATCCGGTGCCTTTTGGCCCCAGACGGTTCTCCCTGGGAATCCGGCAATCGGCAAAAAATAGTTCCGCCGTATCCTGTGACCGCCAGCCGATTTTTTTGAGTCTCTTTCCCTTTTCAAAGCCGGGCGTTCCCGCTTCAACCAGAAACAAATCCACGGCTGAGTGCGGATTGCTTTCCCGGGGGTCTTTCGCTGCCACAATCACCAGGTCGCAATTGATGCCGTTGGAAATGAACGTTTTCTGGCCATTGAGGACAAAGGAATCGCCGTCCTCCATGGCCGTGGTTTTAATGCCCGCAAGGTCACTGCCGGCTGCCGGCTCGCTCATGGCAATCGCCATGAGGATATCGCCGCTGATACAGCCCGGCAGATATTTTTTCTTCTGTTCTTCGGTCGCCAGCTGTATCAGATAGGGAACCGCCACGTCACCGTGCAGACGTGCGGAAAGTCCGTAAAAATTGGCCCTGGCCATCTCTTCAATCAAAATGGCACTGTATAGAAAATCGGCACCCTGGCCACCGTATTCGGCAGGCACGGACGTGCTCAAAAAACCGTTGTCCCCCATTTTCTTCCAGGCCCAGCGCGGCACAATTCCGTCTTCTTCCCACTGCTCCACATGGGGAACAATTTCTTTTTCTAGAAATTTCCGGAAAGAGTCCCGAAAAATCCGATGTTCCTGGGTGTATGGAATGAAATCCATTTACTGCCCTTCCACGCGTTTTTTCAAAATTCGTTTTAAAACCTTTCCGCTTTGATTGCGCGGAAACTCATCAACAAAAAAGATCCGTTTGGGAACTTTGAAGTTGGCTATTTTCCCCGAAAGAGCATTGATGATGTCCGCTTCGGACATTTGCATTTCCCCATTCGGGATAACAAACGCGCCAACGACCTCCCCTCGCTTGGGATCGGGAATTCCCACTACGGCTGCTTCTTTGACGCCGGGCAGCGCCTGCAGAGCGCGCTCCACCTCCACGGGATAAATATTTTCTCCGGACGAAATGATCATCTCCACTTTTCGCCCCACAATATAAACAAATCCGTCTTCGTCGCGTCGCCCCATGTCACCGGTGCAAAACCAGCCGTCCCTGAACACGGCTCTTGTCGCCGTATCATTGTCCCAGTAGCGGGGAAACACATTCGGTCCCTGAACAAGAATTTCTCCCGGATCCGTCGTATGGATATCACGGCCCCGATCATCCACAATGCGCAGGTTCACATGAAACACTTCCTTGCCCACCGAGCCCGCCTTGCGCACCGAATCTTCCAGGTCCAGCGAGGTCAGCCGTCCGGTTTCCGTAAGGGCGTATCCCTGCACAAATCCCACGCCCTTTTCATCCTGGTACTTCCGGATAACCGGAAGGGGGATCGGCGCGCCGCCGGAAATGAAAAAATGTACGTGCGACAGATCCGCGTCACGCCACTCCGGCGTATCCGCTATCATCTGGTACATAACCGGCACGGCAAACATATAGTTGATTTTTTCCCGGCAGATGGTCTTGAGAATTTCCGAGGCATTGTAAAAACTGCTGATCATGATGCTGCCGCCGGCGTATATGATCGGCGTCACGGAAGCCGCGAGCGCACCGATATGAAACAGGGGCGCGACAACAAGCGATTTATATGACCGGTCAACGCCGTACCCCAGAAGCGAATGAATCGCGCCGAACAGAATGTTCTGATGAGTCAGAACCGCTCCCTTGGGATCGCCCGTCGTGCCGGACGTGTACATTATAAATAGCGGATCGGACAGATCGGCTCCCGGGCTTGTAAGCGATTCGCTGATTTCAGAATCTTCAACATAATCGGCAAAGTCCGGATCAGCTGCTGCATTTCCCTCCCCAAGGCGATAGTAGCGCAAAACGGGAATGCCGGCCGCCTTGATCTCGCTGACTTTCGACGCAAACTCTGTTGAGTAGATCAACATTTCAGGCGCACTGTCGCGGAGAATATACAGCAGTTCCGGCACAGCCAGACGGAAATTGAGCGGCACCATGATCATACCGGTCCTG
>JAGFXG010000219.1 GCA_017860985.1 Deltaproteobacteria bacterium | reverse complement strand
CAGCCGCTGTCGGTTATCTGGGCAACAAACCCATCACGATTGATGTTGGTTCAGATACTCTTGTTTGGACAACCCAGGTTAGAATTGGTCTCCCCACCGCACATTTGACGGTGGACAACCTCCAGGCAGATATTTTCGTTTCCGGTGTTAACGCAGGTGCTCCTACCTCTACGACTGCACAACAGTTGGGTGCGATCTACATGAATGGCATTGAAGTCATTTTTGGTGAGTCAACAACGCCTTCTGCTGCTTCAGCGTATAATGCGGGGTATGTGACAATCGGTACCGCAGGCTCTGGCAACAGGGGTATCAATATTGGATTTGATGTCAACATTGATTCAATTGCCGTTGGCACGATTTCATATGGCAATACCACCAGTATTCTTGCCGGTTCGTTCGGTGCCGCTGCAACAGCCGGTTACATTGGTGTCACCGGTCTTAACATCGGTCATATGAACATTGATGGCGGTTGTAACATCGGCGTCGGCACCCTAAATGGCGCTGCTCTTGGCCAGGCTGGTTTCGGAACCCATACCCAGATAAATATTGTTATTCATAACGGCACCACCGTTATAATTCCCAGCGCTATCACGGGTACCGTTGTGTTAGCTCAGGATCAGGAATTGAATGCGGGTGGCTCGGGGGCCGGTGAACTGGGTAACTTCTACATTAACGGCTTTTACGCACGTGTGATGAATAATGTAGGGTCCTTTTCCACACCGTCCATCATTCAGATTTGGGCTCACTAGGATTGATGTTAGGATCCTTATGCCGATTGTCAAATCAGTGCAAGGCTGTCAGCAACCGCCATGCCTGCAAGCGTCGGGCAGAGGCAATCGTTTTTCAGTACAACCATTTCATTTTTGATTAATGCTTCGATGATTCTTTTTTTCCCGGTGAGCAGGTCAATACCATATTGCTTACTGAAGGATTCCAGGTTGATCCCGTCCGCCGTGCGCATGCCCAGAAACAGGGCCTCCAGGGCCAGCTGTTCTGTTGTGAGCTTTTCCGACTTGACCATAGGTTTTCTGCCGCCGTCAATATCCTTCAGATAGGACTTTACATCCGCTTTATTCCACCATCGTCTGTTATTAGAGAAAGAGTGAGCCGCGGGTCCCAGGCCCAGGTATGGTTTGTGGTTCCAGTATTTTTTGTTGTGCCTGGATTCAAAATGACGGGTACGGGCAAAGTTGGACACTTCGTAATGAATATAACCGGCTTTAGTCAAGGCCTTTGAAGTTGTAAGGAAGAACTCCAGCGCTTCTTTTTCCGATGGCAGCCTCAGATTTTCTTGCTTGTATTGTCTGTACAAAGGTGTTTTCCGATCCAGAGAAAGCTGGTAGCATGATAAATGTTCGGGAGAAAAAGACAGGGCTTTTTTCAGCGTCTGTCGCCAGTTTTTTAAATTTTGGCCATGTACTCCGTAAATCAGATCAAATCCAAGATTCGCAAACCCGGCAGTTCGGGCTGTTTCAATGGACTCAATCGACTGTTTTGCTGTATGCCTTCGACCAAGGAATTTCAGCAGAGGATCCTCAAAAGACTGGACGCCGATGTTGAGCCTGTTGATTCCCAGTTTGCCCAAAGCCTGAAAATATTCCAGTGAAACATCACCTGAATTTACTTCCATAGTGATTTCAGCCTGTCGGCTGATATCAAAATGCTTGTGTGCCGCCTCCAGAATAATCTGTGCCTGTCGGATGGTCAGAAGGGAAGGTGTACCGCCGCCAAAATACACGGTATCGAAGGATGAGAAGGCAGTTCTGTAAAAAGCGATTTCCTGCGTGACGGCCTCGACAAACTTATCGAGAAGTCCGGCTGACGTAATGGAGTAGAAGCTGCAATACCGGCACTTGCTCAAACAAAACGGAACGTGAATATAGAGTCCGGCCATTTTTGTATGCATATGTCACTTTGACGCTAATCATTATCAGATTTAAGAACCGCCAGAAACGCGCTTTGCGGAATGCTCACAGAGCCGATCATTTTCATTCGCTTCTTGCCTGCTTTCTGTTTCTCCAGGAGCTTCCTTTTACGGGTAATGTCGCCTCCATAGCACTTGGCAGTGACGTCTTTGCGGAAGGCGCTGATGGTGCTTCGGGCGATGATTTCCCCGCCAATGGCGCCTTGAATCGCAATCTTAAACATCTGACGGGGGATTTCATCTTTGAGGCGGTCGCAGGCCAGAAGCGCCCGGGCCCGTGCTCTTTCCCTGTGCACGATCTGCGAGAGAGCATCCACTTTTTCTCCGTTGACCAGAATATCCATCAGGACCAGATTGCTTTCACGGTAATCAATAATATCGTAATCAAAGGAGCCATAGCCCTGGGTGACCGATTTGAACCGGTCGTAGAAATCAAAGATGACTTCCGCAAGCGGCATTTCATAGGATAGCTCGACACGTCCGGGGCCGGTATAAGTCATATTGGAATTCACACCCCGCTTTTCCATGCACAGCTTCATGACCGTACCCAGATAACGCTCCGGCAGCATCATTGCTGCGCGGATGAAAGGTTCTTCGCCTTTGTCGATTTCAGCCGGATCAGGGTAGTGGGCGGGATTATCAACGTAAATGACGGTGTTATCCTTGAGTGTAAATCGATAGCGTACGCTGGGGACAGAAAGGATGATTGAGAGATCGAATTCTCTTTCCAGTCGTTCCTGCACGATATCCAGGTGGAGCAGTCCTAAAAAACCACAGCGGAACCCCTGGCCAAGGGCGGCGGATGAATCTTTTTCATAGATGAATGAGGCGTCATTGAGCTTGTATTTTTCCAGTGAATCGGCCAGGTCCTGGTAATCGTCGGAAGCGATGGGATAGATCGATGCAAAAACAACGGGTTTGACTTCCTTAAAACCGGGCAGGGGATGGCTGCAAGGCCTGTTATGCAGCGTTATGGTGTCACCCGTGCGCACATCCGCAACCGTTTTAACACCGGCAATAATGTAGCCGACTTCTCCGGCGCTGAGCTCATCGCGTTTGGTGCGTATCAGGAGAAAATGCCCGACTTCTTCCACCTTGTAAGTGGTGCCGTTGTACATGAATTTTATGATATCCCCTGCTTTAACGCTTCCTTCAAAAATGCGGCAATGAATAATGGTGCCCCGGAATGAATCATACTTCGCATCGAAAATCAAAGCGGCCAGTGGATTTGAAGCATCGCCTTTAGGCGGCGGAATCCGCTCTATAATGGCTTCCAGAATTTCTTCGATGCCGATGCCTTCCTTGGCGGAGCATTTGATATGCGTGTCCGGATCGAGTCCCAGTTCCGAATCGATTTCTTCCAGAACCCGGTCAATGTCCGCAGACGGCAAATCAATTTTATTGATGACCGGAATGATTTCCAGATTGTGTTCCATTGCAAGGTAAAGATTGGCCAGCGTCTGAGCCTGAACCCCCTGGGCTGCGTCGATCAGCAGGAGGACGCCTTCGCAGGAGGCCAGTGAACGGGAGACCTCATAAGAAAAATCCACGTGGCCCGGAGTGTCGATGAGATTCAGAATGTATTCATTTCCGTCTTTGGCGCGATAGGGCAGGGAGATGGCATTGCTTTTGATGGTAATGCCCCGTTCCCGCTCGATGTCCATGTTGTCCAGCATCTGGTCCTGAAAATTTCTTTCATTGCAGACACCGGTGAATTGGATCAGCCGGTCGGCCAGCGTGGATTTGCCGTGGTCGATGTGGGCGATGATACTGAAGTTTCTAATATTTTTCATAAGACTGTTAAAAAAAGCCCTCCATGAAATCTGAAGGGCTTTTATCCTGTTGT
>JAGFXG010000218.1 GCA_017860985.1 Deltaproteobacteria bacterium | reverse complement strand
CGTTAAAAGGTGTTGCATCATGCAAGAGAACTGCTTATAGGAAAGCTATGGAGGAGCGAAAGTGGATCTGATTCAAAAATATCTCATGAAAGATATCGATGTCCTTCTGAATTGTATTGACGAGGCTATTTTAATTGTTGATCGTGACGCCAACATCCTCAAATACAACGAGACCTTCAGCAGACTGACAGACCTGATGGGCCGGTCGCTCGTCGGGATGAATCTTAAGGACATCGTGGCCAGCGGAATACTGAGAGAATCCGCGGCCCTCAAGTCGCTGGAAGTCAAAAAAAAAATTGACATGAATCTGACCTACGAAACCGGACAGACGGCAACGTGGACTTATATCCCGGTATTCGACGAACGGGGTGAACTCGTTATGACCGTCGGAACCGGCCGGGACATGACAAAACTTGTGACTCTGGAAAAAAAGCTCAAAATTTCTCAAACGATCATATCCCAGTATGAGGGCAGAAACTTGAAGATGGCCGGGGACGGAGGCCAGGTGGAGATTATCTACTCCAGTTCCGTCATGCAGCAGGTCATCCGCCTGGGATGGAAAGCGGCCGCCACCTCTTCCCCCGTTTTAATCTGGGGAGAAACAGGCGTCGGCAAAGAAATCATGGCCGCTTTAATCCATCAACTCAGCGCTCGTAGCGCCAAACCGTTCGTCGCCATCAACTGCTCCTCCATACCCGATGAACTTCTGGAAGCGGAATTATTCGGATATGAAGAAGGTTCATTTACCGGTGCAAAAAGGAGTGGCAAGAAGGGCCTCCTGGAAGAGGCGCATGAAGGAACGCTCTTTCTGGATGAAATCGGCGAATTACCATTGAAAATGCAAAGTAAAATATTGCGATTCCTTCAGGAGGGAAATTTCAAGAAGATCGGCGGCAACAAGACGCAGGCGGTGGATGTTCGGATCCTTTGCGCCACCAACCTCACCATGGACCAACTCATGAACAGCAGACATTTCCGGCAGGATCTCTTTTATCGGCTCGCGGTGATTCCGGTTTTCATCCCGCCGCTACGTGACAGGCAGGAGGATATCCCGCCCCTGATCCTGCATTTCATTCAGATCTTCAACACAAAATATATAACGGACATCAAACTTCCGGCGAAGCTGATGAATCGGCTCTATACTTATGAATGGCCGGGCAACGTGCGGGAGCTGAAAAATGTTATTGAGCGGATGGCTATCATGTATGCGTCACAGGAGTTGAGCGAGGAAGATCTGGAACTCATCTTGAATATCAACCCCCGTCAAGACAGCCGCGACCGGCCTCTTCCGGCGCATGAACCCGCTATACCCGTGCTGCCCCCTTCCCTGCCCAAGGCGTTGGAACAGTTTGAGGAGCAATGGATCAGGCAGGCGTATCAAATGACGGGCAGCATTGTTGGTGCAGCGAAAGAACTTGGGATTAATCCTTCCACCATCCACCGCAAATTAAAGAAAGGCTCGCTCAGACTAGATTGATTATTGCAGTGCTATTGCATTATGCAACAGTCGTCTTGCATGATGAGGCAGTCTAATGGATATCTTCGTTGTCCGTTTACCAACTACTCTTGTCTTTCGATAACATTTTTATTTGAGGCAACAGGGATTTACACGACAACGGTCTGCGATCTGGCAACGTGGCATTTCTCCCCTCATAATCAATTATGAAACAACCTTAACGCTATTATTGACAGCAGAAAGACATTGCAAAGGGAAACAGGAAACAGGCAATAGGCCATGTATTACATTAATTATTTTAAGCGGGAAATGACGAACTAATGCTTAATAGCCTTGTGATTCCTCAGGAAATCGACAAAAATTTTATGATGCAGCCGGAAGTCAAACTGTTTCAGATAAATCAGGAAAAGTTCGCGCTCAATCCTGGATGATGCAACAGGAATTTCATAAAGGGTTTTCTGTACCAGTTCACGCGCCACCGCATGCACGGAAATGAATGAAACGCCAAGTCCCGCGACCACCGCTTCCTTGACGGCCTCGGAACTGCCCATCTCGCCGCAGATGTTCAGCTGGGACAGGCTGATCGATTTATTTTCTTTCAGGTATTTTTCAAACACGTCGCGTGTCGCCGACCCTTTTTCGCGCAGTACGAAAGGCTCCTGCAGCAGCTCGGAAAGACTGACCGCCGCCTTTTTCACCCAGCGATGGTTTCCGGGTGTAATCAGGATCAGTCGGTCATTCCAGAGCGGCTCAGCAACCAGTTTTCGATTCAGGGGTTTTTTCCCGATGCAGCCGATTTCCACTTCATGATCAAGCACCATGTTCATGACTTCTTCACTGTCTTCCATCTTCAGGAAAACCCGGATATCCGGATGAGCTTTTTTTAATGCGCTTATGGCTTTCGGCAGAATATAGGTTGCCGGAATGGTACTTGCGCCAATATAAATATCGCCACCCGCATTTTCGTGCATTTGCTGTATTTTCTCACAGGCTTCTTTGCGCAAGCGGACCATTCGCTGCGCGTAGTCGTAAAGGATCTTTCCCTCCGGGGTCAGAGATATTCCGGTATTGCTGCGGTTCACCACTTTGACGCCCATGCAATCTTCTATGTTGCGAATGTTCTTGGTGAGCGCCGGCTGAGTCAGAAGCATACTTCTGGCAGCACGGCTAAAGCTTCTCTGCTCAACCAGGGCAATCAACGCCTCCAGTTGCTGAAGGGTCAGATTTTTTAACCGGTCACTTGTCATGGTTGATTTTATAACACAAATATCTTCCGGCAACAAAGGCTATATAAAGCAGAATAAGCACGATGACTTTTTTTAAATATTTTAGTAACGAGTCTAGGGTGATTATGATACTATTTGCCGGCAAAAAACGCTTCCGGAAACAGCCGGACGAAATTATCTATAAAAAGGAGGATTTATGAAACTTGCGGATATGTTTTCACTGAAAGGAAAAGTCGCACTGGTGACCGGTGGCGGCCGGGGAATCGGAAAATTCATCGCCACGGGGCTGGCGGAAGCGGGCGCCGACATCGTATTGACATCCCGTAAAATGAAAAATCTCGAAGCAACAGCAAAGGAACTTGAGGAAAACCAAAAAGTAAAAACGCTGGCAATAGCCTGCGATATGGCCAAAGAAGATGCCATTGATGCCATGCTGACCGAAGCCGTGGCAAAATTCGGACACATCGATATTCTGGTCAATAATGCCGGCGCAACCTGGGGTGCCCCTACGCTGGACTTCCCACTGGATAAATGGGATCAGCTTTTTAATGTCAATGTTCGCGGCGTCTGGATTCTCACGCAGAAAGTCGCACGCATCATGAAGGAGCAGGGCGGAGGCAACATCATCAACATTTCATCCGTTATGGCCTTCCGCGGATCACTGGAAGAAGCCCATCCTGCTGTGCCCTACAATTCCACCAAGGCGGCCATCAATCTTCTCACCATGAATCTCGCGGTAAAACTGGCCCCCCATCATATCCGCGTCAACGCCATCGCACCGGGTTTTTTCCACACGGATATGATGGCCTACATCGATAAACCGGAATTCAAACCAATCCGCGACGCGATGGTCAATGAAATCCCGCTCAGGCGCGTCGGGGAAATGGATGACATCAAAGGTGTCGCCGTGTTCCTTGCCTCTCCGGCTTCAGCCTTCATGACCGGTCATATCATGGTGGTGGACGGCGGACTGATTGCCAAGTAATCCCTAAAATTGACTTTTCATTAAAAAGCCCTGAACGCTCGAAAAACGTTCAGGGCTTTTGCTTCAGAGATTTTATCAGCCGCTAAAATTTTACCTTTGGTACGGCCTTGGCTTCTTTGGG
>JAGFXG010000217.1 GCA_017860985.1 Deltaproteobacteria bacterium | reverse complement strand
TAACACCATGATTTACATTATTATTTTACAACTCTCCCTTTCGGATGAAGTCATAAAAAAGCCCGATTGTTCCCTTTTCTTTCAATGGAACGTTCAAGCGAATGAACGAAATGTGGAAGAAGCGATGCAAACCAATGTTCTCTCAATTTATATTGACAAGATTGGCTGGCAGGCTTAAATACTTTGCAGAATTATTATTTCTTTAATATGTCCCATTAACACTAAAAAAAGACCACGTAATGACGAAGCCGCTAAAAAGAGAGTGTCAGGCAGATTATAAGATTTCTTTTCAATGGGAAGATTTAAATCTTTTCATTTACCTTTCCGGCGAATTTGGTCTGAAAAATCTGAATGCATTTACGGATGATATCAAGCGCGAGATTTCGCGACAGGAAACACAATCCGTAACCATTGATCTTTCAGAAATTTGTTATCTGGACAGCGCTGCGGCGCTGGCTCTGGTTCAAATTGAAAAAGGCTCTGCCTCTCGGAACATCCCCTGCAGGTTGATCAATTTAAATGATGAAGCCAAGGGAATTTTCAGCGTCATTCACGAAGATGCACTGACCCAGTTACCTTTTCATCCGGAAAAATCCAGCGAAGGCGTGATCACTCAGATGGGGCAGGCATCGCTTTACCTGGCCCGTGATTTTGTCAATTTTGTGACGTTTATCGGCGAACTGCTGGTAGCTCTGGCCTATACCTTGAGACATCCAAAATCGCTTCGAGGTAAGGATGTCCTTTTTTACGTTCGTCGGGCGGGTGTGGACGGCCTGCCGATTGTTGCCCTGATCGGCCTTTTGATGGGTTTGATCATGGCCTTCATGTCTTATTTACAGTTCAGGCAATTCGGTGCAAACATTTACGTCCCCGCGCTGGTCAGTTTTGCCATGGTCAAAGAACTCGGACCTATCATGACGGCCATATTAGTTGCGGGACGTTCCGGTTCCGCTTTTGCCGCGGAAATCGGTACCATGGTGGTTAACGAAGAGGTGGACGCTCTGCAAACCATGAGCTTTGATCCTGTTCGCTTCCTGGCGATACCCAAGGTCTTAGCTACTGTTATCGTCGTGCCGATCCTGACCATTTATGCCGATCTTGCCGGCATCCTCGGCGGCATGATTATCGGCATCACCAGTCTGGATCTGACGGTAAAAACCTACCTTACTCAATCGATGAAAACGATCCAGGTATTTGATGTCATCACCAGCCTGATCAAGGCCTCCGTATTTGCCGGGCTTATTTCCGCCATCGGGTGCCAGCGGGGATTCCAGGTTCGCTCGGGCGCTCAGGATGTCGGGAAATATACAACCTCTGCCGTTGTCGCGGCAATCTTTCTGATCGTGTTGACCGATTCAATTTTTGCCGTTATGCTGTATTACGTTAAACGATACAGTATTCTATAGTGAAATCAGCCGAAGGAGTTTTGGTTTTGGACTCATCAAAGAACAACCCCATCATCACAGTGAAAAACCTGGCCGCCCGCTTCGGAAATAATGTTGTTTTTGAAGATGTCAGTTTCGAGGTATATAAAGGGGAAGTTCTGGTGATTGTCGGTGAATCGGGATGCGGCAAATCAACCCTGTTGAGAATCATGATCGGACTGCAAAAACCTGCAGCCGGACAGGTTTTGTATCAGGGAACTGATATTACGCATGCCCGGGAAAAAGATCTCAATCTTTACCGGCAGAATATCGGTGTCCTTTTTCAGTCCGGCGCCCTGTTCAGTTCGATGACGATCAAAGAGAATATAGAGCTGCCGCTTTCGGAGTATACGGATCTCAGTCCCGACGCCATAGACCAGATTATCAAAATGAAACTGGGCATGGTCAATCTGGCCGGCTACGAAAATCATCATCCATCGGAACTTTCAGGCGGAATGAGAAAAAGGGCCGGCATAGCGCGTGCCATGGCGCTGGATCCCCGCGTGCTTTTCTTTGACGAATTATCTGCCGGCCTCGATCCAGTAACTGCGGTGGAACTGGACAATCTGATCATCAAGACCAATGAAGCTCTGGGAACAACAATGGTGATTGTAACCCACGAGCTGGAATCTATTTACAAAATAGCCCATAGAGTGTTAATGTTGGACAAAGAGGCAAAAGGAATGATTGCCGAGGGAACACCCGTGGACTTGAAGGAACATGCAACAGACCCGCGGGTGAAGAGCTTCTTTTTACGGCAACTGCCTTCCGCGCCCGCTGAACAGAGGTTTTATGACAACTAACAGCTCGAAATTTTTAATCGGTATTTTTGTCATTATCGGCATGTTGCTTCTGTCCGCCACGATCATCTGGGTCGGAGCATCCAGAATTCTGATGAAGGGTGTCCTCTACGCGGTATATTTTGATGAATCCGTCCAGGGACTGCAGGTGGATTCAGCCATCAAATACCGGGGAGTGGAAATCGGCACGGTTCAGAGCATCGAAGTTGCGCCGGATCAACGCCTCATTGAAGTGATCATGAAGATTGACCTGGAGAGCAATATGGAACACCAGATCATCGCCTCGCTGAAAACGGCCGGCATCACCGGTATTGTCTTTATCGAACTCGACCGGATCGCCGAAGGCGAATTATCCAATTCACCCAAACTTCATTTTAAACCGGATTATCCGGTCATTCCGTCACGAAAATCGGAAATCAGCCGTTTTCTGGCTGACACAAGCGTCATTATGCAAAACATCAAGGACATCGACTTCAAGGGCATTTCCGGCAGCCTGAAAAACACCGCTTTGGCCATTGAAAATTTCGTGTCAGGGAAACGAATCAATAATATCATGGCCAATCTGGAATCCACCTCCGCCAATCTCGACAAGACCATTGCCATCATCAACAAAACGGTTGGCCAGGGCAAGGTGGATAAAACGATTACGGAAGCCCTCGGCGTATTGTCTGATGCACGCAGCCTGATCGGACAAACCAAAAAAGAAATAGAGTCTTTGAATCTGCGCGAAAAATCAGACCGAACGGATGTCCTTCTTACGGATATCGCAAAAAAATCAACATCAATTACAAACAACCTGCAAGACACGTCAGAAAATTTGCGGATAGCCTCGGAAAACATGCAAAAGCTTTCGGAGAGCTTAAACCGGAATCCGTCGCAGCTGATATTCTCAAAACCGCCGCCGCCGCGACAGCCAATGGAGTAATGAAAGGAACAACCTCATGCGATTTTTTTTATGCAAGCTAAAAGGTTTTCTGAAAATATCAAAAGGCGCATTCTTCACGATGGTGGTTTTTTCTTTGTTTCTCACCGGATGCATCACGGGTGAAAAACCACAGTACAATGTAGAAAGATATATATTAAATTACCCTGCACCCTCCTGGAATCAACATGACAAACTTGCGGCGTCCATTAAATTTAACCGTTTTTCCATTGCCGCCGCCTACAATTCGGCAAGAATGATATTTCGCAACGACGATTACAGAATAGACTCCTTTAATTATTCCCAATGGGCCGTCAATCCCGCGGACATGATAGCCGACAGGATTCTCGACGACATGACGGGAAGCGGTCTTTTCCAGACGGTTTTTTCCTATCAGCAAGCCCAGGAAGGACGCTTTATCGTTTCAGGCGGCATCGAAGAATTTCTGCTCGACATCGAGAAAAACAGCAAAACCGCCGTTATCCGCATGACCATCGCCCTGCAGGACTCCCGGGTGAATCGGGCCGGCAAAAGAACAATCTTTCAGAAGAAATATGTCCGTACGGAACCCCTGCAGGAATCGTCTCCACAAGGATATTGCGAGGCTGCAAGCCGGGCCATGCAGAATCTCTCCCGGGAGATCATCGGCGATATT